>DASSQL010000485.1:0-2693 GCA_035702525.1 Ornithinibacter sp.
GGACGGGCCGATGTAGGGCACCAGCGAGATGTGCAGGAAGAAGACGTTGTCCCGGCCGACGTCGTGGCGCACCTGGCGGGCCGCCTCGAGGAACGGCAGCGACTCGATGTCGCCGACGGTGCCGCCGATCTCGGTGATCACCACGTCGACGTCCGGGCCGGCCATCGCGCGGATCCGGTCCTTGATCTCGTTGGTGATGTGCGGGATGACCTGGACGGTGTCGCCGAGGTAGTCGCCCCGGCGCTCCTTGGCGATCACGCTGGAGTACACCTGGCCGGTCGTGACGTTGGCGGCCTGGCTCAGCTCGATGTCGAGGAAGCGCTCGTAGTGGCCGATGTCGAGGTCGGTCTCGGCGCCGTCGTCGGTCACGAAGACCTCGCCGTGCTGGAAGGGGTTCATCGTGCCGGGGTCGACGTTGAGATAGGGGTCGAGCTTCTGCATCGTCACCCGCAACCCGCGCGCTCGGAGCAGGTGCCCGAGGGAGGAGGCCGTGAGCCCCTTACCGAGTGAGGAGGCCACGCCTCCGGTCACAAAGATCTGTTTCGTCGTCTGAAGCACCACGGGCTTCAACGATACGTCATGCCGGGCCTCCGCCCGACCCGACACGGGTGCCGACTCGCCGGTTCCCATCCCTCGGACCGGTGTTCAGGCCTCGGACGCCGCCGGGAGCACCGAGCGGTAGGCCTCGAGGGCCGCCGCCAGGGCGTCGGCCTCGGTGGGCAGCTCGCCCGCCCGCTCGACCGCCCGTGACCTGAGGTTGTCGCGCACGGCACCGTGCACCACCACGTCGCGGATCGCCCGGGACAGCGAGACCGGGTCGTTCGGGGGCACGAGCAGGGCCGCGTCACCGACGACGGCACCGGTGCCGCCGACATCCGTGGCGACGACCGCGGCGCCGGCGTGCAGGGCCTCCTGGATGCCGACCGGCTGGCCCTCCCACACGGCGCTCGACACCACGACGTCGGCGGCGGCGAGCAGGTCGGGGACGTCGTCGCGGTGGCCGAGCAGCCGCACCGGCAGCTGCTCGGCGTCGATCCGCGCCTGCAGCGGCTCGCGCAGCGGGCCGTCGCCCGCCACGACGGTGACCAGGTCGAGCGGCTCGCCGGCGGCCAGCTCGCGGTGGGCGTCGAGCAGCAGGTCGAGCCCCTTCTGCGGGGCGAGCCGGGCCACGACGACGGCGAGCGCGGTGCGCGGGTCGAGGCCGAGGTCGGCGTGCACGGCGTACCGGTCGCGAACGGCGCTGCGCCCCGGGGGCGCAGCCACGACGGCGAGCCCGGTGCGGCGGGCCCCGAGCCGCCGCATCCGGTCGACGAGGTCGGCCGAGACCCCGAGCACGAGCGTGCTGCGCAGCGCCACGACCCGCTCCAGCGCGGCGTACACGGCACCGGTGAGGGCGCCCGAGGGCGCGGCGTTGTGCAGGGTCGCGACCACCGGGACCGGCGCCCGCCCGACGGCGAGCACCGCCACGGCCGCGGCGCGCAGGCCGTGGGCGTGCACGACGTCGGCGCCACCGACCAGCCGGCCGAGGTCGCGCACCGCCCGTGCGTCGCGCGCGGGGTGCGGGCGGTCGGACAGCTCGAGGGGCACCACGGTGGCAGCCACCTCGTGCAGCGCGAAGCGGGCGTCGACCTCCGGGGGGCAGGCCACCACGACGTGGTGGCCCGCACCGGTCAGCGACCCCACGAGGCCATGCACGTGGTTCCCCACACCCCCGGCACTCGTGCCGAGCACGACGAGCACCCTCATTCCTGGCTCCCTCCACGCCGACGGGCCCGCCCGCGCTGGAGGACCTGCGACATCATCTCCCGGTCGCCGATCGACAGTGCGACCACCCCCACCACGAGGGCGGCCCCGCCGGCTGCCAGGCCGATGCCGACCGCCTCGGGCAGGCTGTCGATGGTGCGGCCGTGGGTGACCAGGTCGCCGACCGCGACGGCGAGGGCGACGGCCACGACGAGCGCCCCGGTGGTGCGCCCGGCCCCCCGGGTGACCTCGGTGCCCCAGGTGCGACGCACGAGCAGCACGAGCGCGATGCCCGACACCGTCATGCCGATGGTCGAACCGATGCCCAGCCAGCGCAGCGTGACCGCCGGGCTCTGGCCCCCGGCCAGCACGACGAGCGGCAGGAGGGCGGCCAGGCTCCAGCCGAGCGCCGCGGCCAGCCCGGCATCGGTCGGCCGGCCGCGCACGTAGAGCGCGCGGGTGAGCAGGGCGGTGAGCCCGAAGCCGACCAGCCCGGGCGCGTAGGCGGTGAGCGTCGCCGGCAGGGCCGCCAGGGCGGCGCTGCTCGTGGCGCCGTCACCGCGATGGGCGTCGAGCAGCGAGAAGAAGGCTCCGACGGCCGGCGCCGCGGCGATCAGCACCCCCACCGAGAGCCCGGTCAGGATGAGCACCGCCCGCAGGGTGCGCTGCAGCGTGGCGGTGACGTCCTCGCCCGCACCGCTGCGCGCGGCGAGCGCCGGGAAGGCACTCGTGGCCACCGGGACGGCCAGCACCGCGTAGGGCAGCAGGTACACCGCCTGCGCGTAGGTGTAGACGGTGATCGTGCCGAGGTCGCCGGACTCCTTGGACAGCCGCAGGGTCACCACCACGGCGGCCTGCTGGGCGAGCAGGGCGATGATGCCGGCACCGCCCAGGGCGCCGATCCGGCGGGCGTCCTCGGACGGCATCCGCAGCGCCGGGCGCCAACGCCA
>DASSQL010000486.1:0-3929 GCA_035702525.1 Ornithinibacter sp.
CCCGACGTGCAGGAGGCCGTCGACAACTGCTACCTCGTCGGGCTGCAGACCTCGCTCGACCGGCTCGAGCCGAGCCTGAGCGGCCGACCCGAGCCGTGGGACTGGGACGCCTTCGCCGCCGCCCAGGCCCACTACGCCGGCCTCGGCCTCGCCGCCCCGGTGGCTGCATCATGAGCGCCCCGCGCGAGCAGCTCCTGCGGGTGCAGAACTTCATGCTCTCGACCGACGGGTACGGCACCGGCGAGGGCCAGAGCATCGAGCGGCCGTTCGGCCACGCCGACCCGGCCCAGCTGGCGTCGTGGGCGGGCGCGACGGCGAGCTGGCCCAACCGCACCGACCCGGGCGGCACCCGCGGCCTCGACGACTACTTCACCCGCGACTTCTCCCACAACATCGGCGCCGAGATCATGGGCCGTGGCAAGTTCGGCCCCCAGCAGGGGCCGTGGCAGGACCTGACGTGGGAGGGCTGGTGGGGCGACGAGCCGCCGTTCCACACCCCGGTCTTCGTGCTGACCCACCACGTGCGTCCGTCGATCTCGCTGTCGGACACCACCTTCCACTTCATCGACGCCGACCCGCACGAGGCCCTACGGCAGGCCAGGGCGGCCGCCGACGGCAAGGACGTGCGCCTCGGTGGTGGCGTGGCCACGCTGCGCGAGTTCCTCGAGGCCGACCTCGTCGACACCATGCACGTCGCCGTCGCCCCCGTCGAGATCGGCCGCGGCGGCAAGCTCTGGGACTCGCCCGACGAGCTGCTCGACCGTTTCCACCACGAGCGGGTGCCGAGCCCGAGCGGCGTCATCCACCATCTCTTCTGGCGCCGCTGACGCCCGGCGGCCGCGGCCACACACCGTCGTGGGGTGGCCTCACGAGGACTGGTCGAGGGTCATACCGTGCCGGATGGCCGCGTGCAGGGTCTCGGCGTCGATGTCCGAGAGCCGCCTGAACCTGATGCAGTAGCCCGTGACGCTGGCCTTGCCGATCGAGGCGCCGTAGGTGCGCGAGAGGTAGGTCTTGTCGTCGAGGCCGAGCACGTAGACCGAGATACCGGTGGTGTTGGCGCTCAGGCCGATGCGGTAGAACTCGCGAGTCGACCCGTCGGCGTAGCTGATCGTGTGGGCGCCGTAGCCGATGTTCGGGTTGGCGACGACCTTGCCGGCCTCGTTCGTGCCGTCGGTGAACCACAGCCGGCACCCGGGGTACTCCGCCACGACGTGCGCGTGGATCCGTCGGAGGTCGGTCTGCTTGGGCTCGGGCTGGCTGGCGAGGTGGGCCTCGACCCGCTCGGGGATGTCCATCTCGGGACGCTAGCAACCCCGAGACGGCGTCGAACAGGCCCTGGCAGGCTCGGGGCCGGTCAGTGTCGGCCCGATCCGTGGTGTCGAGGGTCCCCGACCCGCACCGCGGCGCTGAGGTCGGTGGCTCCCGCGTCCCGAGGAGCGACGGGGGGCAGCCCGAAGCTGTGCTCGATCGTCGCCATGATGGAGGTCGTGTCGTAGGTCGTGCTGTCGACCCCCGACTTGACCATGCCGGCCGACAGGACGAGCGCCGGGATGCGGGTACCCGGCCCCCAGTTGTCCACGGTGGGCGGTGCGACGTGGTCCCACTGGCCGCCGAACTCGTCGTACGTCACGACCACGAGCGTCTTCTTCGCCTGGGGGCCCGACGTGATGGTCTTGAGCAGGTCGACGAGGTGGTCGCTGCCGTCGGGCTCGCTCGCGTAGCCGGGGTGCTCGTTCTCGGCGCCGTAGGGCTTGACGAACGACACCTGGGGCAGGGTGCCGGCGCGGGCCGCCGCGATGAACTTGGTCTCGTCCTGCAGGTGCGAGCGGCCGGGGGCGCCGACGGCGTAGTTCTTGAAGTAGTTGAACGGCTGGTGGTGGTACTGGAAGAGCGGGCCGGGGTTGCCGGCGGCGGCGGCGTCCCAGCCGCCCGAGTACCAGTTCCAGCTCACCCCGGCGTCGGTCATCCGGTCGCCGATGTTGGGGTAGACGGCATCGTCGATGAGCGGGATCTTCGCGCCGCCGCCCGAGGGAGCGCTCGACGGCTGCACGGTGTTGACGGCGATGTTGCCGCAGGCGGCGGTGTAGTCGAAGGCCGCGCCGTCGGGGCAGGCGACGGTGAGCTGCACGTCCTTCACCCCTGCCGACGTGGCGGTGTACAGGGGGTACGACGTCGGCATCCCGTTGCCGTCGATGATCGAGTTGGCCGCGGTCGGGGTGGCGCCACCGGTGTCGACCGGAGCCCGCGCCGCGATGAGGTACTGGTGGTTGAGGAACGACCCGCCGAAGGCCGCCTGGAAGAACCGGTCGGCGACGACGTAGTTGGGTGCGCCCTTGCTGTGGAGGTACTGGTAGATGGGTAGCGACCTCGTTGCATAGCGGCCCATGGTGAGGCCGACCGCGTCGGAGCCGGTGACGTAGCGGTCCTGCTTGCCGCCGTCGATCTGGTACTGCTCCTGGTAGAAGCGGTGGACGAGGTCGCGGGTGCAGCCCCCCGCGGCACCCTTGCCGTTGAGCACCCCGTTGGGAGCCGGGACGCCCGGGGTCGGGCAGGTCGTGTCGGTGGGCCGGATGTACTTGTCGATGGTGAACCAGCTGTTGCCGAAGTGGCTCGCCGGCACGGCGTGGGCGGGGTCGGTGCACGTGGTGGCCAGCGGCGACGGCGCGGTGAGGTTGACGTCGTTCTGCAGCAGGCAGCCGTAGGGCGTGCCGTCCTGCGCGACCTGGGTCGTGGTGCCCGCGGCGTTCTGGAGGCCGTCGACCACGCGTCCACCGACGCGGCCCCACTGGCCGTAGAGGTTGTCGAACGAGTGGTTCTCCTCGTAGATGACGACCAGGTTGGTGTAGCCGCCGGGCAGGGGACCCCCGTGGTGCCGGTCGGCGGGCGCTGCGGTGGCGGCGGGCACGGCCGCGACGAGTGCCAGCGCCACGGCACCGGTCAGCAGGCCGATCGCGGGCCAGGACGTCTTCGGGTGACTCATGGGATCCCCTTCCCTCGCTCCGGCCGCCCGGACCCCCCGAGCGGCCAACCGTTCCAGACTGCCACCGATGGCGGCACCCGGCGAGGCGAGACGACGACCGGGATCGACCGCCGACCGGCTCGCGGCCGCTCGGGCCGAAACCGCTCGGCGAACTGGGGCGACTGACCGCCCGCATGCCGACCGCGCCCGCCTTCGACAGCACCAGCCCGCAGTGCGCCGAACCGGGGCGCCGACCCCCGCGGGCCGTACCGTTCACCACGTCGGCGACGCGGGGTCGCCGGCATCCAGGCAGAGGCGAGGAGACACCGTGGCTGACGGGCCAGGACAGCAGAACGTGCGCTTCCCCAGTGGTCACGGCGAGGCCTTCGGGTACCTGCGGGTGCCCGAGTCGGGCTCGGGGCCCGGTGTCGTGGTGATCCAGGAGTGGTGGGGCCTGACGACCCACGTCGCGAGCATCGTCGACCGGCTCGCGGATGCCGGGTTCGTCGCCCTCGCGCCGGACCTCTACGGCGGCCCCACCACCCACGACGCCGCCGAGGCGGTCGAGCTCGCGAAGAGCCTGCCGGTGGAGCGGGCCGCCGAGGACCTGTCGGGGGCGGTCGACCACCTCGTCGGCCTGCCCGAGGTGACGAGCGCGACGGTCGGAGCGATCGGGTTCTGCATGGGTGGTGGCTTCGTCTTCGCCCTCGCCGCTCGCCGGCCCGACCTGGTCAGCGCCGCGGTGCCGTTCTACGGACTGCCGCGCGACCCCTCGGTCGTGACCGGCGTCCGGGCCGCGGTGCAGGGCCACTTCGGCATCGACGACCACAGCATCCCGGTCGAGCGGGTGGAGTCGGTGTTCGAGGCCCTGGCCGGGCGACCGGAACCGGCGACCGCGGAGCTGCACCTGTACCCGGCCGGCCACGCCTTCCTCAACGACGAGAACCTGATCGGCACCTACGACCCG
>DASSQL010000487.1:0-3031 GCA_035702525.1 Ornithinibacter sp.
CCCCACGGCGTTGGCCCCGACGATGAACACGTGGTTGTCGTAGGCCCGGGCCCGGGAGGTGAGCTCCCAGATGTCGGCCGAGCGCAGCAGCGCCGACGGCCGGCAGATGACCTCGGCGCCCTGCACCGCCTGGATGCGCGACAGCTCGGGGTAGTCGCCGTCGAAGCAGATGATCATGCCGATCCGGCCGAGCTCGGTGTCGCACACCGTGACCGTGTCGCCGGGGGTCACCCAGCCGCCGCCCGAGACGGCCTCGGAGCAGAACGGGTGGGTCTTGCGGTAGACCCCCAGCAGCTCGCCGCGCGGGTCGATGAGCACCGAGGCGTTGTACACGATCTCGGGCGTGGGCCCGCGCTCGTAGGTGCCGGCGACGAGGTGCACGCCCACCTCGGCCGCGACGTCGCGCAGCGGCGCGATGACCGGGCCGGGCAGCTCGGACACCAGCTCCCACAGCTCTTCCGTGGGGCAGCCCGGGGTGAATCCGGTGGTGGCCGACTCGGGCAGCACGACCAGCTCGGCACCGGTGGCCTGGACGCAGCGCCGGGTGAAGTCGACGAGCTTGTCGAGGTTCGCGGCGATCGAGTCCGCGGTCAGCGGCCCGGCAACGGGCGCGACCTGCACGGCGGCGGCGGTGAAGGCACGCATCAGCGTCGCCGTCCGATCCGCGACCCCAGGGCCACGCCGGCCAGGGCGAGCAGGCCGCCGACGAGCACCCCCAGCGCGAAGCCGGCACCGTTGTCCATGTTCAGCGTCGCGTTGGCGTTCGCCGTGGCGGCCCGGCCGGGGTACACCGTGCCGGATGCCGGTGCCCCACCTTCCGCTCCAGCCGCCGCTCCCGCCGCGGCTCCGGCGAGCTCACCGCCCAGCGGTGGCAGGCCCGCGATGTCGCGGTCGAGCGCGGTGAAGAACTGTCCGGCCATCTTCTTGGTGACGCCGGCCAGCATCCGCTGGCCCACGCCGCCGATGGCCCCACCCACGGAGGCGTCGGCATCGTAGGAGAGGTCGGTGCCGCCGCCGGCCGAGGGCACCAGCTGCACCTTGACGTCGGCGTCGATGGTGCCGGGCGCGCCGGCCCCCGACGCCCGCATGGTCAGCGAGCTGGGCGCGACCTTGTCGGACAGCGACACCTCACCGGCGTACGAGCCCTTGATGGCGGCGACGCCGGCGGTGACGGTCATCGCGTACCGGTCCTCGCCGATGACGGCGAGGGACTCGCAGCCGGGCAGGCAGCGGGCCAGCACGGCGGGGTCCTGGATCGCCTCCCAGACCTTGTCGACGGGCGACTCGAGCGTGGAGCTGCCGGTGATCTTCATCGCGAACCTTCCTGCGCGGGAACGGGGTCGGTGGTCTTCGGGTGTTGCTGGCGCAGCTCCCAGAGCTCGGAGGGGCTGATCGGCATGGAGCGGATCGGGAACCCCTCGGCATCCTCGATGGCAGAGGCGATGACGGCTGACACCGGGATGGTGCCGGCCTCGCCGGCGCCCTTGAGCCCGAGCGGGTTGAGCGGGCTGGGGGTCTCGAGGTGGTCGGTCTCGATGTGGGGGACCTCGGAGGCGTAGGGCACGAGGAAGTCCATGAACGAGGCATTGAGCAGCTGCCCGGACTCGTCGTAGGCCATCCGCTCGTACAGCGCCCCGCCGACGCCCTGGGCGACGCCCCCGTGCACCTGGCCCTCGACGATCATCGGGTTCACCATGACGCCGCAGTCGTGCACCACGCAGTAGCGCAGGATGCGGATCTCGGCGGTGACCGGGTCGGTCTCGACGATCGCCGCGTGCATGCCGTTGGCGAAGGTGGCCTGGGTGGGGGAGTAGAAGTCCTTGCCCTCGAGCCCGGGTTCCTCGTCGTCGGCCACGGGGGGCTTGTCCGGGTCGAACGTGCCGGCGAACTGCGTTGCGGCAGCGGCCGACTGGTCGAACGCGTACCGCAGTGGGTTCGACAGCACCGCCACCGTCGACAGCGCGATCGACGTGCCCGGCGCACCTCTGACCGAGATGACGCCGTCGTCGATCTCGAGGTCGTCGGGCGACACCTCCAGGGCATCGGCGGCGATCTTCAGCGCCTTGGCCCGCACCACCCGGGCGGCCAGCGCCACGGCGTTGCCCGACATCACCGCCCCGCGCGACGCGAACGTGCCGACCGCGTACGGCATCCGGCGGGTGTCACCCGTGGTGACGTGCACGTCCTCGATCCGAACGCCGAGCTCGTCGGCCACGATCTGGGCGAGGATCGTCTGGTGCCCCTGGCCCTGCGTGGTCAGGCCGGTGGCCACGTTGACGCGCCCGCTGGTCTCCACGTGCACGTGGCCACCCTCGTAGGGGCCGACGCCGGTGCCCTCGACGTAGCAGCCGATGCCCAGGCCCACGCGGCGACCCTCGCGCTCGGCCTGCTCGCGGTAGGCGGCGAAGTCGTCCCAGCCGACGAGCGCCTTGAGCTTGGCCAGGGATGCCGGGAAGTCACCCGAGTCGTACTTCAGCGGCCGTCCGTCCTGGAACATCAGGCCGTGGTCGTAGGGCATCTCGTCGGGCTGGATGAAGTTGCGCGACCGCACCTCGGCGCGGTCGAGACCGAGGTGCGCCGCGATCGCGTCCATCGCGCGTTCCATGGCGTAGCAGCCCTGGGGGCGGCCGGCGCCCCGGTACGGCGTCACGAGAACGGTGTTGGTGTAGAGCGACCAGAACTCGACGCGGTAGGCGCCCGGCTTGTAGGGGCCGAGCAGCTGGGTGGCCGTGATGATCGGCACGATGATGCCGTACGGCGTGTAGGCGCCGTTGTCGTGCCAGAACCGCACGTCGAGGGCGAGCAGGTGGCCCTCGTCGTCGAAGCCGACGGTCACCTCCTGCAGCTGCCCGCGCTCGTGCGCGCTGGAGATGAAGTGCTCGCGGCGGTCCTCGGTCCACTTGACCTCGCGGCCCAGGTTGCGGGCCGCCCACGGCACGAGCACCTCCTCCGGCCAGGGGTGCACGATCTTGACGCCGAACCCGCCGCCCACGTCGGGGGCGATGCACTCGACCTTGGCGAGCGGCATCCC
>DASSQL010000488.1:0-3031 GCA_035702525.1 Ornithinibacter sp.
GCCGGGGCGGATGCCGTGAGGGCGTCGCGCATCGGCACGAACTTGGCCGACGACTCGGCCACCTCGGCCTCCGGGTCGGACCCCGCGACGATGCCGCAGCCCGCGAACAGCCGGATCCGCGACGGGTCCTCGACCGACACCGCACCACAGCGCAGCGCGATGCCCCACTCGCCGTCTCCGGTGGCGTCGATCCAGCCCACCGGGCCGGCGTAGCGCCCGCGGTCCATGTGCTCGAGCTCGGTGATCACGGCGTCGGCCACGGGCGTCGGCGTGCCGCACACCGCGGCCGACGGGTGCAGCGACGCCGCCAGGGTGAGCGACGACGCGTCGTCGACGAGCACCCCCGCGACGTCGGTGGCAAGGTGCATGACGTTCGACAGGTGCAGCACGAACGGCGCCTCGGGCACGTTCATCGACGAGCAGTGCGGGGCGAGCGCGTCGGCCACCGAGCGCACGGCGTACTCGTGCTCCTCGAGGTCCTTCGACGACCGCGCGAGGGACGCGGCGAGCGCGAGGTCGTGGTCGTCGTCGCCGGTGCGCCGGATGGTGCCCGCGAGCACCCGAGACGTCACGAGGCCCTTCTCGCAGCGCACGAGCAGCTCGGGGGTCGCCCCCACGAGGCCGTCGACGGCGAACACCCACGTGGTGCGGTACTGCTCGGCCAGCCGGTGCAGCAGCCACCGCACGTCGAGCGGCGACCCGGTCGTCACGTCGAGGTCGCGCGCCAGCACGACCTTGTCGAGGCGCCCGGAGGTGATCCGCGCGACCGCCTCGGCCACGGCACCGGCCCACTCGGCGGGCGACAGCGCACCGTCGGCGAAGGCCACGTCGACCGGCGCCGCCGGCAGCGGCTGACGGCCGATGGTCGGCCGACCGGGAACTGCCGCAACGGCAGGGGCGGGCTCGACCCCCACGGTCGTCAGCCACGCCACCCCGCCGCGCATGCCCACGACGACCTCGGGCACGACCAGGGTCGCGCCGGCGGGCGAGTCCGCGGCGTACGACACCGACCCGAAGGCGACCGGCCCGGTGCCGGGACGGTCGACCTCGTCGCGCACCACGGCGCTGCCCACGAGGGCCGTCCACCACGCCTCCAGCTCGGCCATCCGGTCCGGCCCGGATGCCGTGCGGCCGGCCGCGCGCCCCCACCCCACGATGCCCTCGCCACGCTTGACCCACGAGCACACGTCGGTAGCCGACCCCGGCGGCACCAGTGCGAGCAGCGCCGCGCCGAGCTCGGGGTCGAGCGGCACGGTGCGGGAGACGAGGGGGGCGGCCGGAGTGCCGATCGGGTCGGTCGACGGCTCACCCGCGGGCAGCGAGGTCATCGCGCAGCAGGATACGACCCGCGACCGGCACCGCTGACATCGATGGGAGGATGTCGCGCATGAGCCGTGCCTCCCTCGACAAGGACCCCCGCGACGTCGCCACCATGTTCGACGACGTCGCGAGCAAGTACGACGTCACCAACGACGTCCTCTCCCTCGGCCAGGACCGGCTCTGGCGTCGCGCGGTGGTGCAGGCCTGCGAGGCCGTGCCCGGCCAGGTCGTGCTCGACATCGCGGCGGGCACCGGCACGAGCAGTGAGCCGTTCGCCGACTCCGGCGTCGACGTCGTGCCCGCCGACTTCTCGCTGGGGATGCTGCGGGTCGGGCACCGCCGCCGCTCCGACCTCGGCTTCACCGCTGCCGACGCGATGAACTTGCCCTTCGCCGACGAGTCCTTCGACGTCGTCACGATGAGCTTCGGCCTGCGCAACGTCGCCGACCCGGATGCCGCGCTGCGCGAGTTCCTGCGCGTCACCAAGCCGGGCGGCCGGTTCGTGCTGTGCGAGTTCAGCCAGCCGACGAACAAGGCCTTCCGCACCGTCTACAGCAAGTACCTGATGCGCTCGCTGCCGGCGGTCGCGCGCAAGGTGAGCAGCAACCCCGAGTCCTACGTCTACCTGGCCGAGTCGATCCAGGCGTGGCCGGCCCAGCGGGCCATGGCGGAGCGCATCGCGGGTGCCGGCTGGGAGGGCGTGAAGTGGCGCAACCTCTCCGGTGGCGTCGTCGCGCTGCACCGCGCGACCAAACCGCCGGCCGACACCGTTGAAGGTTAGGCCGTCCTAAGTTCAGACCGCGCGGGGGCCGTCCTAGACTCCTGCCGTTCGTGAAGACATTCACAAGCACCGGCCTGGCCTGCCCGACAGTCGACCTCGCCGGGTGAGGCGTCCGTCACTCCCCCTAGGATGAGCGAGTCGCCGTCTGTCCTCGCGGAGACCTGTGCCCACCCGACGCACACGAGCACCGAAAGGGGAGTTGTCCTGCGATGAGCAACCCCTATGTCCCGCTGTTGATCCTGCTGGCTCTCGGCTTCGGTTTCGCGGCCCTGTCGGTGGGCACCAGCCTCGTGGTCGGCCCCAAGCGCTACAACCGCGCGAAGATGGAGGCCTACGAGTGCGGCATCCAGCCGACCCCCCGCGCTGACGGCGGCGGCCGCGTCCCGGTCAAGTACTTCCTCACCGCGATGCTCTTCATCATCTTCGACATCGAGTCGGTGTTCCTGTACCCCTTCGCGGTGGCCTTCGACCAGCTCGGCCTGTTCGCCCTGATCGAGATGGTGCTGTTCATCGTCACCGTGTTCGTCGCCTACGCCTACGTGTGGAAGCGCGGGGGCCTGGAGTGGGACTGACCACCACCACCCGTCCCACACCCGACACGATTCCTGAGGAGACCACCTGATGGGACTCGAGGAGAAGCTGCCCGCAGGGTTCGTCCTGACGACGCTCGAGAACGTCGTCGGCTACATGCGCAAGGCCTCGATCTGGCCGGCCACCTTCGGGCTCGCCTGCTGCGCCATCGAGATGATGGCCGTCGGCACCCCCGACTACGACATCGCCCGGTTCGGCATGGAGCGGTTCTCCGCCACCCCGCGCCAGGCCGACCTGATGATCGTCGCCGGCCGGGTGTCGCAGAAGATGGCCCCCGTGGTGCGCCAGGTCTACGACCAGATGCCGAACCCCAAGTGGGTCATCTCGATGGGCGTGTGC
>DASSQL010000489.1:0-2286 GCA_035702525.1 Ornithinibacter sp.
TGGGCGGCGAGGCCCGAGAACGTGCCGAAGGTCATGATGTAGAGGATCGTCATCCACCAGGTGTCCTGGTTGCGGAAGATGTCGAACTGCTGGCGGATGTTCGCCTTGACCGGCACCGACTTCAGCATCGTCCACGCGAGCACGGCGCCGAGCACCATCAGCGGGATCCACACGAAGGCGGCGTTCTGGTACCAGACGGTCGTGGGCGGCTTGCCCGACACGGTCATCTGCTGGCTGCCGCCGAAGACCGCGAGGGCCGAGATGGCGATCAGGTACGGCGTGAGCAGCTGGACGAACGAGACGCCGAAGTTGCCGAGCCCGGCCTGCAGGCCCAGGGCCGTGCCCTGCTTCCGCTTGGGGAAGAAGTACGACGTGCTCGGCATGAACCCCGAGAACGCGCCACCGCCGATGCCGGCGAGGAAGGCCAGCACCATGAGCTCCCAGTAGGGGGCGGTCGGCGACTGCACGCGCACGCCCCAGCCGAGGGTCGACGCGATGAGCAGCAACGTGGTCAGCGAGACCATCTTCCGGGTGCCCATGATCGGCGGGAGGGTCATCCACACGAGGCGGAAGAGACCGGCCGCGAGGCCCGGCATGGCGGCCATCCAGTACAGCTGGTTCTTCGTGAAGTCGTAGCCGAGCGCGTTGAGCTTGGGGATGATCGCACTCGGCAGGAACCACGCGACGAACGCGAGGGTCAGGCAGAACGTCGTGATCCACAGGGTGCGCCAGGCCAGGGACTGGTCCCAGGTCCTCTCGTTCTCGGGATCCCAGGAATCCAGCCACTCGCCCTTGCGGGCCGGTGCGTGGGACGTGCTCATGGCGGTCTCTCCTTGGGCGGGGGCCGGGTGGGCCGAGGTGGTCAGCGGGTGGCCGCGACGGCGGCCGTGGTCTCGAGGTTGCGGGCGAGCTCGGGCGACTCCTGGTGCAGCATCCGCACCACGGTCAGGTGCATCCACACGAAGCAGGTGCTCGTGAGCAGGAACAGCACGAAGAAGGTCGAGGTGGGGAAGCCGGACCAGACCTTGGTGTAGGCGAACAGCAGCGGGAGCACGAAGCCACCGAGGCCGCCGAACATGCCGACCAGGCCGCCGACCGAGCCGACGTTGTCGGGGAAGTACTCGGGGATGTGCTTGTAGACGGCGGCCTTGCCGACCCCCATCGCGCAGCCGAGCACGAAGATGAGGATGGCGAACGGCACCAGCCCCAGCGCGTACCCGAGGTGGTTGGTCTGCGAGCCGTCGGCGTGGGCGATCACCAGGTGCCCGTTCGGCATCATCAGGATGCCGGTGGTCAGCGCCATCACCGCGAAGGTCCAGTACATGACGCGACGGGCACCCCACCGGTCGGAGAACCAGCCACCGACGGGTCGCAGCAGGGATGCCGGGAAGATGAACGTCGCGCTGAGCAGCGCGGCCTCCGCCAGGGGGATGTCGTAGTTGTCGACGTAGTACTTCGGCAGCCAGGCCGCGAGGGCCACGTAGGCGCCGAAGACGGCGGCGTAGTAGAGGCTGAAACGCCACACCCGCACGTGCCGTAGTGGGGCGAGCATCTCGCGCACCGGCTTGCCGGCGCCCGCGCGGCGGTCGTGGCGCGGCACGACCGCGAAGGTCAATGCGGCGACGACGACGAGGGCCACCGTGTAGAACGCGGGGAAGATCCGCCAGCCGCCGGGGAAGATGCCGAGGTAGGTGGCTCCGGCCGTGCCCGCGATGATCGTCGGGAGCAGCACGACGAGCAGCTTGGTGACCGAGGCCCCGATGTTGCCGGCGCCGAAGACGCCGAGCGCGAAGCCCTGGCGGTCCTTCGGGAACCAGGCGGCGTTCCACGAGATGCCGACGCTGAACAGGTTGCCGGCGAACCCGACGAGGAACGCGAGCCCGAGCAGCGGCAGGTAGCTCGTGGCCTGGGTGATGAAGAAGCAGGGGATGGCGGTGAGCAGCAGCATCGCGACGGTGACCACTCGCCCGCCGACCCGGTCGGTGAGCATGCCGGCCGGTAGCCGCCAGAGTGACCCGTTGAGCACCGCGACGGCGCTGATCCAGGCCAGCTGCGGATCGGAGAGCCCGAGCTCCTTCTGGATCGGCACGCCGAGGATGCCGAACATCAGCCAGACCGCGAACATCAGGGTGAACGCGAGGGTCGACATCGTCAGCACCCGCTTCGCCCCACCGGAGACGTGGCCCCGACCTGCATCCGCGACCGGAGGCACCTCGTGGGCCACCGGCTCGGTCAACAGCTGGGTCATCTCGGGTCCTCCATTTGGATGAAGTCGTTCCTCTAAAC
>DASSQL010000490.1:0-6305 GCA_035702525.1 Ornithinibacter sp.
CCCGAGCACGAGGTGAAGTAGAGCTGGCCCTGGGCCTTCGGGGCGACGACGACCGAGCCGCTGGTGCCCTGCCGGCTGTCGACGGTCGTCCGCACGGTGACCGTCTGGGCGCCGGCCTTGGTGGGGGTGACGGAGATCGTGGCGACACCTGCGGTGAACGTGGCGCTCGTCGGGACGGTCGGGGCGGTGCCGTTGGGGCTGGAGTCCAGACCGGTCACGGTGATCGGCTGGCTGCCGGTGACGCTGGTGAGGGTGCGGATCGTCACCGCGAACGCGGTTCCGGCGACGGCGGTGGACGGTGCCGTGACGACGAGGCCGTTCTGCACGGTGACCGACCTCGTGGCCGTGGTCGTCGTGCTCCCGGCGACGTCGGTGACGATCGCCCGGAGGGTGAACGCCCCGTCGGCCAGGCCGGTGGTCACCCATGAGGTCGACCAGGTCGACGCCCCGGTGGTGATCGCGCCGCCGAGGTCGGACCAGTCGCCCGAGCCCTGCTGCACCTGGGGCTGGACGCTGGCGACACCGGAACCACCGGTGTCGGCCGAGGTGCCGCTCACGGTGACCGTGCCGCTGACCACCGCGGCGGATGCCGGTGCCGTCACCGCGCCGGTCGGCGCCACGGTGTCGACCTTGACAGCGAGCGACCGAGGAGCCTCGGCGTTGCCGACGGTGTCGACCGAGAAGTACCGCACGGTGGTGCTCGTGGAGACCGTGAACGGGGCGGTGAACGCGGTGGAGCCGGTCGTCGGGGTGCTTCCATCGGTCGTGTAGTAGGTGCCCGAGATGCCCGAGGCGTCGGTCGCGCTGAGCGTCACGGTCACCGACGAGCGGTTCCACCCGGCAGCGTTGGCCGCCGGGGACGCGCTGGCGGTGGTCACCGGTGCGGTGGTGTCGGCGCTGGGGACGGTCACCGTGACGGGGAGCGGCGCCGGCGACTCCCAGGTCGACCCGCTCAGGGCCGCGTACACGGCGTAGGTGTTCGTGCGGCCGGCCACCGGTTGGGTGTCGGTGCAGGCTCCGGTCGAGCCGGTGACGGTGCAGACCGACGCGGCCGCGGTCGGCGCGGTCCGCGCGACCCGGTAGGCGGTCGGCGTCGGCCCGCTCGTGGGGGGAGCGATCGTGAAGGTGACGCTGGTCGCGGTCACCCCGGACGTCGTGACGACGGGGGTGCCGAGCACACCGACCCCCGCGACACCGGAGGCGTTGGTCGACAGCACCGAGAACGTCGCCCAGGCGGGCCCGGCGACGACCGCCGCCACGGCGGCGACGGCGAGCGCGGTCAGGCCGCGGCGCACGAGCACGGGGCGGTTCATGCCGTGCTCCCGGACAGGGTCACGGGGATGGTGAAGGTCGCGCCCTGGCAGCCGGAGGAAGCCGACGCGCCGAGCGTCACGGCGGCCGGAACGGTGACCGTCGTCGTGGAACCGGCGGCGAGGGTCAGGCCGGTCGAGGCCGCGACCGTGACCGGCGGGGCGGTGCAGACGCCGACCGACCCGGTCGCGGTGACGGCGCGGGTCGTGTCGAGCTGCACGGAGCCGATGACGACCGGCATCGGGTTGGGGTTGGTGATGGTCAGGACCAGGGGGGCGGACCCGCCCGGGACGAGGGTCGCGCCGGACGGCGTGGAGGCGGTCGTCGTGAGGGAGAGGACCGATCCCGTCGACGCCGTGCCGGTCGCCGACCCGGTCGACGACCAGAACGCGAAGGCGGTGGTGGCGCCGAGGACGCAGAGCGCGCTGAACGCGATGAGCGCGGTGACGGCGACCGCACCGCGGCGCGGCTTCGGGCGTCGGGTCATCGTTTCGTCGCCGATCCCGTGTAGGCCAGGTGCACCGTGACGCCCTTGCAGGCGTCCTGGTTCCTGGCGCCGTCGACCATGGCGACGGCGGGGAGCGCCGCGACCGGCACCCCGAGGCTGGTGAGGTGCACCCCCTCGGCGTGGGGGGCAACGGTCAGCGGGTACGACCCTGCGTACTGCCGCACGGTGAACTCCGTTGCGGCGCAACCGGGTCGTGACGTGCCCGTGACGGTGACCCCGAGGTTGCCGATGTGCAGCGGCTGGTTGTCCGGGTTGGTGACCACCAGGTCGATCGGCCTTGCGGCTCCACCGGGGCGCAGCGCGCCGTCGGCGGTGCCGGTGAGCGAGAACGCCTTCGAGCTCGCGGTGCCGGTGGCGTCCTTGCCCTGGGGCTCGGCCTCGGCACCGATGCCGGGAAGCCGGCCGACCAGCGCGACCACGAGAAGCAGGGCGAGCAGACCCAGGGCGAGTGCTGCCCTGCGCAAGACGCGTGCGTTCATCAGTGGTCCCCTGTGGTCGGCCGGCTACCCGGTCAGTGCGTGGTCAGTGGCGGAGTGTCACTGCGCGGTGTAGGCGAAGACGAGCGTCGCGCCCTTGCAGCCGTCCTGGTTCGAGCCGGTGTCGTAGAAGTGCACCGAGTTGGTCGAGGTCGAGGACGCCGCGGAGTCCAGCTCGATCGCGGTCCAGTTGAGGGTGACCTGGCCGTTGTCGGGCAGCTGCGAGCCGTTGACCTGGTAGTCGGCCGGGGTGCAGGCGGCGGTGACGCCGGGCGCCTTGGTCACGGTGGCCACGGCGCGGACGCCGGCGACCTGGGCCTTGTTCGGGCCGGGGTTGGTGACCTTGACGACGAGCGGCTGGGCCGCGTCACCGGGGTACATGCCGACGGGGCTGGAGGTCTGCTCGACCGTGAGCGGCGAAGCGCTGGCGGCGGTGGTCGCGGTGCCGGTGCCGGTGCCCTGGCTGGTCCAGTAGGCGAAGGCGGCGGTTCCGGTGCCCACGAGCACGGTGGCGGCGACGGCGGCGACGACGAGCTTCTTTGTCGAGAACGAGCGCATGATGTGGTGCCTCTCCCTGAGTCTGACTCCCCCAGACCCTGCGTCCGGCGGTTCGGAATCAGCCTGTCTCGAGGACAGGGCCTACGGAATCGGTTGTTCGGGCTCCCGTTTCGTGACTTTCGACAGGGTTGCCGAGGCGAAGGTCGGAGGGTCTCGTAGTCCCTTCGGCGGCAATTGCGGCGAGAACGGCGACAACCGTGTCATCTGTGACTGATGGGGCTGATGTGACACCCGCGCAGCACCGCGGCAGCACCCGTTCTGCACCCGAACGCCGGTCAGGCGAGGTCGACGACCCCGTCGGCGACCAGCACGGCCGGCCCGGCCAGCTCGACGCCGTGGTCGGCCAGCAGCCGCACGGTGAGGCGTCCGCCCGGCACGTCGACCAGCCAGGTGGCCCCGGTGTCGAGACCCCCGGCCCAGAAGCTCGTGGCGATGGCCGCGGCGCAGGCACCGGTGCCGCAGGACCGGGTCTCGCCGACACCGCGCTCGTGAACCCGCATGGCGATGTGCCCCGGCCCCATCGGCCGCACCAGCTCGACGTTCGTGCCGTGCTCCGGCTCGGGCCGCACCCGCGGGGCGCGGGTGAGGTCGAGGGTGTCGAGGTCGACCTGCGGGGGCAGGGCCACGACGGTGTGCGGGTTTCCGAGCTCGACGCGCAGCGCCGAGCACGGGTCGCCGTCGTCGTCGAGGTGCACCAGGGCGTCGAAGCCGTCGCGCTCGGCGGTCTCGGGGTCGGTGAGCTTCCACGGGCCGAGGTCGACGGCGAACCCCTCGCCGTCGCGCCGCACCTGCTTGACGCCGGCCCGGGTGGCGATGGCGAACTCGTCGGCCGTCTCGAGCCCCTCGCGGCGCAGGTAGGCCGCGAAGACCCGGGTGCCGTTGCCGCACATCTCCGACAGGGTGCCGTCGGCGTTGCGGTAGTCCATGAACCATGCGGCCGCCCCCGCCTGGGCGCGCACGGCAGGGTCGTCGACGAGGTCGGTCGGCACGACCCGGATGACGCCGTCACCGCCGATGCCGGCGCGCCGGTCGGCCAGCCACGCCGCACGGGCGGCGGTGAGGCCGAGGGCGCCGTCGAGGTCGGGCACCAGCACGAAGTCGTTCTCCGTGCCGTGCCCCTTGGTGAAGGTGAGCCGCTCAGCCATGCGGCTCATTGTCCCTGTTCGGGCGGCGCACCGACCACGCGGCCCGCTCCACGTGCTCCAGCACGCGCTCGAGCAGGTCATCCGGCCCGTGCTCGAACGGGTCGAACCAGGTGACTCGCGGGTCGGCGCCGAACCACGACTCCTGGCGGCGCACCAGCCGCCGGGTGCGCAGTGCGGTGTCGGCGACGGCATCCTCGAGCGTGCTCGTGCCGTCGATGACGGTGAGCGCCTGGGCGTAGCCGACAGCCCGGCTCGCGGTGCGCCCCTCGCGCAGGCCGAGGTCGACCAGGCCGCGGGTCTCGTCGACCAGCCCGGCGTCGAACATCCGCGCGGTCCGACGCTCGATGCGGGTGTCGAGCGCCTCCCGCTCGGTGCGCAGCCCGACGAGCACGGTCGGCCGCACGAACTCGCGGGTGGGCATGGTCGCGCTGAACGGCCGCCCGGTCAGGGCGATCACCTCGAGGGCCCGAACCACCCGGCGGCCGTTGTTCGGCTCGATCGCGGCTGCGGCCTGCGGGTCGGCATCGCGCAGCTCGGCGAGCAGGGCGGCGACCCCCTCCCGGTCGAGCCGCTCCAGCAGCGCCGCGCGCACCTGCGGGTCGGTCGGCGGGATCTCGAGCCGGTCGAGCGCGGCGCGCACGTAGAGCCCGGACCCGCCGGCGACCACCGGCAGCGCGCCGCGCGCCAGCACCGCCTCGATGTCGGCGCGCGCGTGCCGCTGGTAGGCCGCGACGCTGGCCTCGTCCGTCACGGCGAGCACGTCGATCTGGTGGTGCGGCACGCCCTCGCGCTCGGCCTCGGGCACCTTGGCGGTGCCGATGTCCATGCCGCGGTAGAGCTGCGAGGCGTCGGCGCCGACGACCTCCCCGCCCAGCCGCAGGGCGAGCGCGATGGCGAGGTCGGACTTGCCGGTGGCGGTGGGGCCGACGACCCCGACGACGAGGTCGAGCCCCTGGGTCGCAGGCACGTGCACCGCCGCGTCAGCCGGCCAGGAAGGGTCCATCAGTCGCTGAGCTCGTCCTCGGGCGTCTCGTCGTCGTGGCCGAACGGGTCGCGGTCCTCGCCCGGCATCCACGACAGGCCCGGCACGCCCCAGCCGTGGCCCTTCACGGCCTTGCGCGCCTTGCGCGCCCACTTGCCGGTGAGCCGGTCGACGTAGAGGAAGCCGTTGAGGTGGTCGTACTCGTGCTGCAGCATCCGGGCGAACCACCCGGTGGCCTCGTAGCGGATCTCGGAGCCGTCGAGGTCCTGCCCGGTGAGGGTGGCCGCCTCGCCGCGGCGCAGCGGGAACGACTCGCCCGGCACCGACAGGCACCCCTCGACCTCCTCGTTCGGGTCGGGGTCGCCGACGAGCGGCTTGGCCGAGGTGAGGTACGGGTTGATCACCACCCCGCGCGGGGGGATGCCGTCGTCGTTGGTGAGCTGCCAGGTGAAGATCCGCAGGCCCACCCCGACCTGGGGGGCCGCGAGGCCGACGCCGCGCGCGGCATCCATCGTCTCGAACATGTCGGCGACGAGCTCGCGGATGTCGTCGTCGATGACCTCGACGGACCGGGCACGCTGGTGGAGGACGGGTTCGCCGGTGATGACGACAGGTCGGATGGCCATGCGGGTGATTCTGGCAGAGCCCGGGCACGCACCGGACGGCGACGCCGGGCGACGCCGGGGGCCGGGCGCTCCTACGATCGTGCGATGAACCCCGCCATCGTCCTCGTGGCCCCCGAGCACGCCGTCGCCCTCACCGACGAGTTCGGCAGGTACGTGCGCGACTACGACGTGCTGACCACCACCACCGTCGAGGAGGCCGAGGAGGTCGCCCACCGCGTCGTCGCCGAGGGAGGCCAGGTGGCCATGTTCGTCGCCGAGTCGCAGCTGCCGGGCTACCACGTGCTCGAGGCGTTCGCGCTGTGGCGCACGGTCGTGCCGACCGCCCGCCGGCTCGTCGCCGCGCACTGGTCGCACTTCCTCGCCGACGCACCGGCACTGCGCGGCGGCCTCGCCAAGGGCAAGTACGACGCCTTCCTGCTGATGCCGCGCGGCGTGCGCGACGAGGAGTTCCACACCGCGGTGTGCGAGATGCTCTCCGACTGGGGGTCCACGGTGGCGGCGCCCGAGGTCGACACGGTGCGCATCGTCACGCCGGCCCCCGACGCGCTGACCCTCGCGATCCGCGACTTCCTCGACCGGATGGGGATGCCGAACCGCACCTACTCCACCGACAGCGAGCGGGGGCGTGACGTCATCGCCCGCGCCGGCGGCACCCCGACCTTCCCGCTGGTCGAGGCCGTCGACCGGGAGATCTTCTCC
>DASSQL010000491.1:0-5699 GCA_035702525.1 Ornithinibacter sp.
CGGGAGCCGTCGGCAGGGGTGAGCCGGTCGTCGGAGCCGCTCACTCACCCTCCCTGCGTCGTGGTCGCGGGCGGCGTGGCCGTCGCCCCGGTCGTGGTCGTCGGTGCGGCCACCGTCGGCAGCCGCGGCCGGTGATTCTAACGGCCGGCGCTGGGTGGTCCGTTCAGGAAGGGGTGCTGGGCCGCCCTCACCCTCCGCTCGGGACGCCGTCGGTGCCGGCCGGTGCCTCCTCGAGCGGCTCGCCCTTGCGCAGCATCGTGAACAACGCCTCGGCCCGCTTGTCGTCCCACAGCACCGAGCTGCCCGCGGCGGTCGTCGCGTTGGTCGACGACAGCGGCACGACGAGGCTGAGGGCCTGGTCGGACGACACCTTCTTCATCGTCGACAGCACGCGGTAGGTGTCGACGAGCGAGGTGTCCTCACCGACGATGACGCTCGACGCCGCGGTGTGCGTGAAGCCCCACCAGCGCCACGGGATGAGCACGGTGGCCGGCGTCGCGGCCTTCTTCATGATCGCCCCGAGGAACTGGCGCTGCCGCTCGGCCCGACCCAGGTCACCCTTGGGGTCGGAGTAGCGCGCCCGCACGTAGCCCAGGGCGTTCTTGCCGCTCAGGGTCTGGCATCCCTTCTTGAGGTTGATGTGGGCCTTGGCGTCCTTGATCGCGCGCTTCACGCACACGTCGACGCCGCCGAGGCTGTCGACCACGCCCGCGAACCCCCCGAAGCCGATCTCGACGTAGCCGTCGATCGGCAGGCCGGTGGCCTGCTCCAGGGTCTTGGCCAGCAGCTTCGGTCCGCCGATCGCGAACGCCGCGTTGACCTTGTTCCGGCCGTGCCCGGGGATCGGCAGGTAGCTGTCGCGCGGGATCGAGATGAGCACCGGCTTCCCGGCCCCGCCGGGGGTGTGCACGAGGATGATCGAGTCGGTGCGCCGGCCGCTCGCGTCGCCGCCGACACCCAGGGCCTTGCGCTGCGCCGCGGTCAGGCCGGCGCGGCTGTCGCTGCCGACCAGCAGGTAGGTGTGCCCGTCGGCCGCCGCGGGGCGGGAACCGGTGGGGGTGGTGTTCTCGCGGGTGACCTGCGACCACGCGTGCACCGGGGTCACGACGATGAAGGCGACCCAGGCGAGCAGGGCCACCACCAGCACGGTCACCACGCGCCTGGTGCGGCCGGGCCCGGCGCCGCGGGGCTCGCGCGGACCCGCCGGTGTCCGCGGCGGGGCGGTCGGCGGTGCGACGCCCCCCGCGCCGACCGGTCGCCCGAGCTCGTCGTAGGCACCCGGGTCGCCGACCGTTGCTGCGCCCGCCGAGGACGGCCGTGCGGATGCCGGTCGCGCGGATGCCGGTCGCGCGGCCGCCGGCCCCGCGACTGCCGGACCCGCGGTGGCCGCGCTGCGGTCGCCACGACGGCGTCCCGTGCGGCGGGTGTCGACGACGTAGACGTCGTCGTCGTCGGCGGCGGGCGGCTCGGGTCGGGTCCCCTGGGGGATCGGCCGGGCGTGGTCGTCGTTCATCTCGGTGTCGGGTGCTCTCTGCGGGGGCGGGGGGCCGACCCAGTGTGCCAACACTGTCTGGGATCTCACGCCACACGATCTCCTGCACCACGGCGCGCCTGAGTCACGACAGCCCCACGCGCCCCGATACTCACAGGCCATGGGACCTCAGAGCGGCTCCGCGGTGCTCGAGCGCCGGGAGATCGAGGCGCCGATCCGCGTCGACACCCGGACCCCGGGTGACGCCCGCCGTGGTCGGCGCCGCTCGGTGACCCTCCTGGCACTCACCGTCGTCATGCCGGGCACCGCCCAGCTCGCGGCCGGCAACCGCCGGCTCGGCCGGTTCGCCCTGCGGGTCTGGTTCGGGATGTGGGGCGCCGTCGTGCTCGTCGCACTGCTCGCCCTGGTCAGCCGCACCGCGGCGCTCACCGTGGTGACCCACCGCTGGACGCTGCTCGTGGTGCAGGTCGTGCTGCTCGCCTGGGCGGTGCTGTGGGCCGTGCTGCTCGTCGACGCCTGGCGGCTCGGCCAGCCCGACCGGCTGCCCCGCGGCGACCGCCGCGGCCTGCTGGTGCTGCTGCTGGCCATGCTGCTCGTGCTGCCCGGTGGCGCGGCCTACGCCGGCAAGAACGTGGGGGCCGCCCGGGCCGCGATGACCTCGGTGTTCTCCAGCGGCGAGGCGGCCGGTGCGGTCAACGGCCGCTACAACATCCTCCTGCTCGGCGGCGACAGCGGCGTGGGGCGGGTCGGCATGCGCCCGGACAGCATGCAGCTCGCCAGCGTCGATGCCGAGACCGGGCGGGCGGTGCTGTTCGGCTTCTCCCGCGAGACCGAGAACATCCACTTCCGGCCCGGGTCGATCATGGCCGGGCTGATGCCGCAGGGCTGGGCCTGCGGTGACGAGTGCCTGCTCAACGCCCTGTACACCTGGGGCACCGAGCACAAGAAGCTGTTCCCGAAGGGCACCAAGGACCCCGGTCTGGTCGCCACGAAGGAGGCGATCGAGGGCCTCACCGGCCTCGACATCCAGTACTACGTGCTCGTCGACCTCAAGGGCTTCAAGAGCCTGGTCAACGCCGTCGGCGGCCTCGACATCGCCGTGCAGCGGCGCACGCCGATCGGCTCACAGCACCTCATCAAGGGCTGGATCGAGCCCGGCAACCGGCACCTGAACGGGTACGAGGCGCTCTGGTACGCCCGCAGCCGGGCCAACTCCACGAACTACGAGCGGATGGCGCGCCAGCGCTGCGTGATCACCTCGATGGTCAACCAGCTCGACCCGCAGACCGTCGTGCTGCACTTCGCCGACATCGCCAAGGCGACCAAGGGGGTCTTCCGCACCGACATCCCGCAGGAGGCTCTCGCCAGCCTCGCCACCCTGGCGGTGAAGACCAAGCAGACCAAGATCACCTCGGTCAACTTCGTGCCGCCGCTGATCCTCCCCTACAAGTACGACCCGCAGGTCGTGCGCGACATCGTCGCCTCGACGATCGACAAGGCCGAGACGGCCGACGAGCAGGCGGCCGCCAAGGCGGACGGCTCGGCCCCGGCCGCCACCGGCAAGGCGTCGAAGCCGAAGAAGCAGGCCGTCATGGACCGACCCGGAGCCGACCCGGACGCCAACACCAGCGACCTGGCGAGCGTCTGCTCGGTCAGCTGACCGCGGCCGCGGCGGCACGGCATCCCACTCGCCGGATGTGAGGCCGGCGCGCCTCCTTTGCCATACTGATCCGTGCACGCACTGCCACGGTTCCCGGGCGCTCGGCGGTGTGCTCCCACCCGCACCGGCACCCGCGCCCCCACGGACGGATCGTGATGCTCAGCAAGTCCTACTCGCTCCTCAACTTCCTCAACCGGTCGCACTCACCCGCGTTCCGGTACGGGGTGGGGGGCGCGGCCTACGCGGGCACGTTCGCGGTGACCGGGCGGCCCTCGATCGCCCGGCTGGTGCGCACCCAGTTCGTCGACGACGAGACCAAGTACGCGTTCCGGCTCGCCGGGTGGGTGCTGCGCCGCGGCTGGCCCGGGGTCGAGACCGTCACCGACGACTTCTTCGACTTCACCCTGGGTGCGAGCCCGGCCGACCTCGAGGCCCTCGAGGCGTTCATCGCCCACCGCCGGTCGTCCCTGCCCGAGCACCTGTGGCGCGCCGACGACCTCTTCGTGCGGGCCGCCCGCATCCACGCCCAGCTCGACGCCGGGGCGCGCGACATCGAGGCACTGCGGGCCGACTTCCGCGAGCACGCCGACGCGCTGCTGCCGCTGATCAGCACCGCCCAGGGTGAGCCGTCCGGCCCGACGTCGGACCGCGAGGGCGACTTCTCGGTCGACGACGCGCGCACCGCGCTGCACGACCTCGCCGCCGCGCTGCCCGTGGAGCAGTGGCACTGGTACGTCATCTCGGGCACCTTCCTCGGCATCGTGCGCGAGGGCGGCTTCCTGGCCCACGACTACGACATCGACGTGGGCGTCACCTTCGACCCCGAGCACCCCGAGGTGCTCGACCGCCTCGTCGAGGCCCTCGAGCGCTCGCCGCACTACGTCGTCAAGAAGCTCGACGACGCCCAGACCGTCGTCGAGACCGAGCCGGGCCGGTACGCCGTGGAGCGGGCCCCCGCGCTGGTCAAGCTGATCCACGAGAACGGCATCAACGTCGACGTCTTCGTGCACCACCGCGAGGGCGACCGACTGTGGCACGGCTCCTCGATCCACCGGTGGGAGAACAGCGCGTTCGAGCTCACCGACTACACGCTGGCCGGGGTGCCGGTGCTCGGCCCGGCCGACGCCGACCGCTACCTGACCGAGAACTACGGCGACTGGCGCACCCCGGTCACCGAGTTCAACTGCACCACCGGCACGCCGAACCTGGTCATCAGCCGCACCTTCCGGTCGGTCGCCCTGTTCCTCACCCGGCTCGCCCACTTCGCCCACGGCGACCCCGCCGAGTACGCCAAGCTGCGGGCGACCCTGGTGGCCGACGGCATGCTGCGCGACGACGACGGCGTGCTGCGCCTCGAGCGCGACATCTGATGCCGGCTCGCCGGGCCGCGCACGGGTGTGCCGTATCCTCGCCACGGCGCCCCGAGGGGCGCCGGTCGCCCACCGTCCACGCCGAATCGAGGTCACCGCGTTGATCACCCGGATGGCAGCGGTGGTCCGTCGCCGGTCGATCGTGTGGACCCTCGTGCAGCGCGACCTGCGGGTTCGCTACTCGCGCAGCCTGCTCGGCTATGTCTGGACCATCCTCGACCCGCTGCTCATGGCGTCGGTCTACTTCGTGGTCTTCACGTTCATCTTCAAGGCGGGCGGCCGGGTCGCCGACAAGCCCTACTTCCTCTACCTGCTCTCCGGCCTGCTGGCCTGGCAGTGGTTCACGGCGTCGGTCAACGACACGACCAAGAGCCTGATCCAGGAGTCCAGGATGGTGCGGTCGACCAACCTGCCCCGCGAGATCTGGGTGATCCGGTGCGTCGTCGCCAAGGGCGTCGAGTACGTGCTGTCGCTGCCGGTGCTCGTCGGCTTCGTCCTCTACTACCTGGTCCGGGGCCGGGTCGACCTCGACTGGGAGCTCGTCTTCTTCCCGCTCGGCATGCTGCTGCAGTTCGTGCTGCTCGTCGGGCTCGGGCTGCTCCTCGCACCGCTGACCGTGCTCGCCACCGACATGCAGCGCGTGGTCCGCATCGTGCTGCGGTTCATGTTCTACCTGTCACCGGTGCTCTACGGCACGCACGCGGTGCCCGACTACCTGCGCGTCGTCCTGGCGTTCAACCCGCTCAACGGCATCCTGTCCCTCTACCGCGGCGGCCTGTTCGCCCGCGGGGTCTCCTGGATCGACGTCGGCATCAGCGTCGGGGTCACCGCCGTGCTGTTCGTCGTGGGGTTCTGGACCTTCTCGCGGCTCGAGCGCACCGTCCTGAAGGAGATCTGAGCCGATGAGCGTGGTGATCAGCGCCAAGGACGTCGGGGTCGAGTTCTACATCGGCCGGCGTCGCAAGATGCAGGTCCGCGACCTGCTCTTCCACGGGTCCGCGACGACGGCGACCGACACCTTCTGGGCGCTGCAGAACATCAACGTCGACATCCACGCCGGCGAGGCCGTCGGCCTGGTGGGGGGCAACGGCAGCGGCAAGAGCACCCTGCTCAAGGTGATCGCCGGCGTGCTGCTCCCGGATGCCGGCACCGTCACCGTCACCGGTGGGGTCGCCCC
>DASSQL010000492.1:0-17361 GCA_035702525.1 Ornithinibacter sp.
CTTCGGCTTCGAGGCCCCCGAGGCGATCGTCGCCGACATGATCCACAACCTGCCCGACAGCCAGGGCTACGCCGACTCCCGCGGCATCTACTCGGCGCGCACCGCGGTCGCGCAGTACTACCAGTCGCACGGGCTCACCGAGACCGGCGTCGACGACGTGTACATCGGCAACGGTGTCTCCGAGCTGATCACGATGGTGCTGCAGGCGTTCGTCGACGACCGCAACGAGGTCCTCGTCCCCGCCCCCGACTACCCGCTGTGGACCGGCGCGGTCTCGCTGTCCGGGGGCACCCCGGTGCACTACCGCTGCGACGAGGGCAACGGCTGGAACCCCGACCTCGAGGACATCGAGGCCAAGATCACCGAGAACACCCACGCCCTGGTGATCATCAACCCGAACAACCCCACCGGTGCCGTCTACTCGGAGGAGACCGTCAAGGCGCTCATCGACATCGCGCGCCGGCACGAGCTGGTCGTGATGGCCGACGAGATCTACGAGAAGATCCTGTTCGACGACGCCGTGCACCACCACGCGGCGACCTTCGCCGGCGACGACGTGCTCTGCCTGACCTTCAGCGGTCTGTCCAAGGCCTACCGGGTCTGCGGCTACCGCGCCGGCTGGGTCATGGTGTCCGGGCCGAAGCACCTGGCCGAGGACTTCCTCGAGGGGCTGACCCTGCTGTCGAACATGCGGATGTGCGCGAACGTGCCCGCCCAGCACGCGATCCAGACCGCGCTCGGCGGCTACCAGTCGGTGACCGAGCTGATCGTGCCCGGCGGCCGCTTCCACGAGCAGAGCAAGCTCGCCTCGAAGCTGCTCAACGAGATCCCCGGCGTCTCGTGCGTCGAGCCGCGCGGTGCCCTGTACTGCTTCCCCCGGCTCGACCCCGAGGTCTACCCGATCGAGAGCGACGAGGACTTCGTCATCGACCTGCTGCGGGCCAAGAAGATCCTCGTGACCCACGGCACCGGCTTCAACTGGTTCGAGCCCGACCACTTCCGCCTGGTGACCCTGCCCGACGTCGAGGTGCTGACCGAGGCCATCGGCCGGATCGCCGACTACCTCGAGACGCTGCGGGCCTGACCCCGTGGCCGACCGTGGCGCGGGCGTCGACCTCGCCGTGCTCGCCACCGTCGCGGTCGGCGGCGTCATCGGCTCGCTCGGCCGGTACGCCGTGGGAGCCGCGCTCCCGCACCAGGGCGGCGACTTCCCCTGGGCGACGCTGGTGGTGAACGTCACCGGCGCCTTCGCGATGGGCCTGCTCGTCGCCTTCCTCGTCGACCGCCCCGGTGCGCACCGGTTGGCGCGACCGTTCGTGGGGGTCGGCCTGCTCGGCGGCTGGACGACCTTCTCGACGCTCGCCGTCGATGCCGTGCAGCTCGGGCAGGTCGGGCAGGAGCAGGTGGCACTGGTCTACGTGGCGGCCACCTTCCTCGTCGGAACCCTCGCGGTGGCTGCGGGATCAGTTCTCGGACAACGGGTCTGGCCCGGCCCATGACGCTGACCAACGCCCTGCTCGTCGCACTCGGCGCCGCGTTCGGTGCCCCGCTGCGCTACCTGGTCAACCACGGCATCCGCGCCCGCTTCGGGGGCACTCCAGCCGCCGGCACCCTGGTCGTGAACGTCGTCGGCTCGTTCGTGCTGGGCGTCGTCCTCGGCGCCGGGCTCGGCACCGCGCCCGTGGCCCTGGTCGGCATCGGGTTCTGCGGCTCGTTGACCACCTTCTCCACCCTGGCGCTGGAGATCTGGGACGCGATGTCCGACGACCGCTACCCGCATGCCGTGGCGAACGTCGCCCTCTCGCTCACCCTCGGTCTCGGCGCCGCCTGGCTCGGCTGGGTGCTCGCCGGCGGCTGACCGGCCCGGTCGACGACCTGATCGCTGCGCTGCAGGTGGCCTGCAGCGCCGGTTACCGCGCAGGAGTCGCTGCGATCACGACGAGTACCACGCGGTAACCCGCGCTGAACCACGGCACCATCCGCCCGAGCGCGGACCCACGCACGAACACCTCGGACAGCGGTATGCCGCCCGCTCGGTGAGCGGACGGCATACCGGTGGTTCCCCAAGGAGGGGTCAGTGGTGACCGTGCTTCGCCACGACGCCGAGGGCGTTCACGATGCCGTCACCGTAGAACGAGTTGAAGTCCTCGGTGCCGGTGCACAGGGCGTCGAACTCGGCGGAACGACCCTCCTGCACATAGCTCTGCAGGGGCGGGGTCGGGCAGGCGTGGTCGGTGGCCGTGCCCATGAGCAGGCGACGCACCTTGTCGGGAGCCAGGCCGAAGCCCGACTTGCCCTGCGACCTGCCGTGCGCCGAGACCGCGAGGGCGGCGACGCCGGCGGCGTGCGGTGACGCCATCGAGGTGCCCTGCAGGTACTGGTAGTACCCACAGACCGTCTTCCCCTTGACCTTGCCGCAGTCCTTCATCGTGCCCAGCGAGGCGCCGAGGTCGGTGATGTTGCCGTCGGCGTCGACCTGGCCCTCCGCCTGCATCACGTTGAGCGGTGCGGTGGAGAGGATCAGGTTCTCGTTGGTGCGGTAGGTGTCGGTGCCGAAACCGTCGCGGAACCAGCCACCCGGGGCCGAGACCTCGAGCTCACCCGAGGTGAGGTCGGTGGCGTAGTTCGAGTAGTCGGCCTTCTTCTCGGACGGGCCGAGCGAGGAGACGCCGATGACGTTCGGACCCTCGACCGGGAGGTCGACACAGTTCGCGTTGTCGATCGTGCGCGCGTGCTCGGTGCCGCCGGGGAAGTCGGGGCTCGTGAGGTCGGTGCGCGGGTTCGAGATGTCCTCGTGGTTGTTGCCCAGGGCCGCCACGAGGGTGACGCCCTTGTGGTGGGCGTAGTCGAGAGCCCGGTTCATCGTCTCGATGATGACGTCCTGCTCGGCGGCCTGCTCCGGGGTGTCCTCCGGGGCACCTCCCTTGCAGTTGTAGAGCCAGGGGTCGACGTAGAACGACATGTTGACCACGTCGAGGCCGACGTCGCCGGAGTACGTGAGCGCGTTGGCCGTGGCACTGAGGAAGAAGTAGCCGCTGTCCTGGCCGGCGCGGACGTTGACCAGGCTGACTCGCGGCGCGATGCCCGACATCCCGATGCCGTTGAGGGCCGCCGCCATGGTGCCCGCGGTGTGCGTGCCGTGGCCGTTGTCGTCCTCGTTCGCCGGGTCGACGCAGCTCGCGTACTCGCACGGCCCGTCGATGTCGGGCATGTCGGTGGTGAAGTTGCGCGACAGCTTGCGGTCGAAGTTGGGCGCGATGTCGGGGTGCGTGCCGTCCAGACCGGTGTCCATGACACCGACCTTGACCTTCTTGTTGCCCAGCTCGACCTGGTGCGCCTGCGGCACGCCGATCATCGTCATGTCCCACAGCGAGGCGTCGAGCGGGTCGGACTTCGAGCCCTTCTTGCCCACCTTCGCACTGCCGGACGACCCGCTCGCGGAGGCCTGGTGCTCCTTGAGCACGCGGTCCTGGACCCTCCCGGCATCCGGGGCCCGTCCGACGACACCGTCGTTGGCGGCGGCCTTGACACCGGACAACCCCCGTGCCGTGCGCAGGAAGCCGGCCGAGGTGGACCGCACCGAGACCAGCCCGATGTCGGTGTTGACCGAGGTGACGGTCGCGCCGCTCTTGCGCAGCGCCGCGGCGACCGCGCGGACGTCGGCACCGCGGTCGGCGAGGACGACGTACGTCCCGGACCCGGTCGACGCCGCCGAGGATGCCGTGGCGTCCGTGGTGGTGGTGTGCAGTGCCGCTGTCGCCGTGGTGCCACCGAGGGCGGTCGTGGCCAGGGCCGCCGCTCCGATGAGGGCGACCATGCGAGATCGTCGCATTCGTCTACTCCTGCCATGGGGGAAGGCCGGGCGCCCCGGCCCATCCGCCGACCTTAGGCCCTGGATCCGCGCGGGGGAAGGATGCGGACCGTATGCTCTCGACCATGCGCCGACGCACCGCACGACCGGTTCCGGACGTCTTCGAGACGTTCGCCCACCGGGTCGACTCGGGGAACGACCGCAGCGACGACACCCCCCGTGCGGCGAGCGTGGCCCGCTCGGCCGGCATCACGCTGGGCCTGATGGTGCTGACGAGCGTCGCCTTCGTGGCGGGCGCCTGGCTGGCCGGGAAGGTGCGCCCTGAGCTGGTCTTCGCCAACCTGCTCTGGGAGGGCATCGCCATCACCGTGTGGTCCGCGGCCTGGGGCGCCCTGGCCGCGATGGTCGTGCTCGCCGCCGGTGTCGTCGCGGTCGGCGTGCCGTGGGTGCGGCGTCAGCGCGACGAGCGCGCGACCTCCACCTCGACCCCGTAGGTCCACCCCGGCTTCAGGGGCAGCGTGTCGCCGCTCCAGAAGCGGCCCGGGTCGTACCAGTTGGTCGGGGCGTCGGCGTTCAGCACGCCCATCTCCTCGAGCGTCACGGCGACCACCTCGGCGCAGTAGGCGTCCTCGGGGCGCAGCCCCTTGCGCTCGGCCTCGCGGCGCGACAGGTAGCCGTCGCGCCCGCGCAGCCAGCGCCAGGCCAACGCCATCGTGCTGGGGAACGACACCCCGTTCAGCCGCGCGATGGTCTTGAGCACGGCGTCCTCCTGCTCCCGCCCGACGTCCGGGCTCAGCTGGCGCAGCCAGGCCCGCTGGCCGTAGCGCCCCTGCCAGGTCGTCACCGCCTCACGCAGGTCGTGCAGCTGCACGCCGCGATGGTGGTCGCCGGTCCACTGGTCACGCAGCGACTTGCCGAGCTCGGCGTGCCACATCAGGGGCGGCAGGTCGTCGAGCACCACGGCCATGCCCACGTGGTTCACCGGGGCGTTGCTCGCGGTCTGGATCGCCCGGTCGGCCACGGTGCCGCCGCGGAACAGCCAGAGGTCCCCCGTGCGGGTCGTGTCGACGGCCTCCTCGAAGGAGACGGTGCTCGAACCGGTGCGCGCCATGGCCCCAGTCTGCCGAACCGGGCCCCGCCCGCACCTATCCGCGCGGGTACGGCACCACCTACGGTGGTCAGGTGCGCACGAGGCGCAGGAGGCGGGGACTCACCGTGCAGGCCGTGGCCGGCACCCACACCGTGCTGCTCGGGTTCGACCTCGACGACCCGGCCGGCTGCCTCGGCTTCGCCATCCACCGCACCGACCACACCGAGGGCGAGGCGCGCTGGCTGCGCGGGATGAAGACCTTCGAGAGCGTCGTGCCCGACCCGCCCCCGGGCTCGGACTGGCCGACCAACGTGCACCCGGTGCAGGGTTTCCAGTGGGGTGACTACTCGGCCAAGCCCGGGCACGACTACACGTATGCCGTGTCGGCCGCCGGCGGGGCGGCAACGGCACCGGTGTTCACGAGCACCGTGTCGGTGAGGGTACGCACCGAGGTCGAGGACGACGGCGAGCACGGGGTCTGGTTCAACCGTGGGGTCGCCGGGTCGCAGGCCTTCTCGCGGCAGTTCGCCGGCTGGGTGCCGACGACGACGCCCGACGAGACGCACCCGGCGATGGTCTGGCTGTCGCGAGGGCTGGGCGAGGCGCTGCTGGCGTTCGTGGGCGAGGCCCTCGACGACGCCTGGTCGCTGCACGGGGCGTTCTACGAGTTCACCTGGGGCCGGGGGCTGCAGGCCTTCGCCGCCGCCCGCGACCGCGGGGTCGACGTGCGGCTCGTGGTGCACGGCCGCGACCGCGACGCACCCGGCGGAACCGGCCCCGACAACACCGACCGCACCGCCGAGCTGGCCCGCGCCGCGGTGCACGACAACGGCATCGACGACCTCGTCACCTGGCGCGAGGCGCCGGTCAAGAGCGCCCTGCACCACCACAAGTTCCTCGTGCTGTCGCACCACGGCGTGCCCGAGGCCGTCTGGACCGGCTCGACCAACCTCACCCTGGGCGCCGTGTACGGCCACTCGAACGTCGGCCACCTGGTGCGCGACCGGGCGGTCGCGGCCCGGTTCGCCACGGAGTGGGACCGGCTGCAGGGCGGGATGCCGTCCGCCGACCTCCGCAGTGCGCACGCGGGCGACCCCGCACCGGCACGCACGGTGCCGGTACCCGGTGGCGTCGGCCCCGTGTTCTCACCGCTCAGCGGCACCTCGCTGCTCGACTGGTACGCGGAGGTGTTCGACGCCGCGGTGAGCTCGGCGCACATCACCGGCGCGTTCGGGCTCAACGCGGTGTTCCGGGACAGGCTGCGGGTCGACCGGTCGCCGGTCACCCGCACGGTGCTGCTCGAGAAGGTGCCACCGCCGCAGCAGGCCATCCCGCGCACCGACGACCACGTGCGCATCTCGACCGGCAGCCACCTCGGAGGTGACCCGTTGCAGCAGTGGGCCGCTGAGCGCCTGACGGGGTTCAACGACCACGTCCGCTACATCCACACCAAGATCGTGCTCGTCGACCCCCTCGGACCGGACCCGACGATCCTCACCGGGTCGGCCAACTACTCCGACGCCTCCACGACGACGAACGAGGAGAACACGCTCGTCATCCGGGCCGGCCGCACCCGGTCGGCCTCCAAGCGGGCGGTCCGCCGGGTCGCCGACATCTACCTCACCGAGTACCACCGGTTGTTCATGCACTTCGCGTTCCGGGCGATGGCGCAGGACCGCGAGCTGAACACCGGTGCGACGCAGTGGAGCCGGTACCTCGACGAGACCGGCTCCTGGGCCGACCGCTACTACGTCGCCGACTCGTGGCGGGCCTCGCAGCGCCGGCTGTTCTCCGGGTCGTGACCTGGCCGCGTCGCTAGGGTGGTGACATGCCTGCAGCCAACCGCGTGTGGAAGATCGTCGGACTGGCCGGCCTCGTCGGTGTCGTCGCGACCGGTGCCCTCGTCGCCCGCAACGAGCGCGAACGCCGCGCCTACACGCCTGACGAGGTCCGCGACCGGCTCCACGAGCGGCTGCGCGCCGCCGAGGGCGAGGCGGGCCAGCAGGGCCGGATCATCGGCTGACCCGGCCCCACCGGCATCCTCCCGCGGGGGTCAGTCCCCCGCGCTGACGGCCGCGGGGGCGACGATCGCCTCGAGCCGGTCGTAGCCCTGCGACATGCCGACCTCCATGCCCGACTCGACCATGGCGTCGCGGCCCTCGACGGTGCGGCCGATGCTGCGCCCGCGCAATCTGGTGCGGCCGTTGCCGAGGTCCTCGAACCACATGAACTCCAGCGCCACCTCGTCGGGGGCGCCGTCGAACTCGAAGGTCTGGAGGGCGAACTCGTTCTCGCGGATGGTGTGGAAGACCCCGCGGAAGCCGAAGTTGCCGTGGTCGGTGCGGTGCTCGTAGCGGTAGCCGCCGCCGGTGGTGAAGTCCCACTCGTCGATGACCATCTCGTAACCGTGCGGGCCGAGCCACTGCTTGACCTTGTCGGGGTCGCGGTGGGCCTCGAAGACCGCCGCCACGGGGGCGTCGAAATCGCGGGTGAAGTCGATCCACGGCACTCCGGCCGGGATGTCGAGGTGCAGGCTGTTGCTCATGGTCACTCCTGATCGGTGGTCCTGCGTGCGGATGACGCGCCGAGGACGGCGTCGAGCCGGCGGAACCGTTGCTCGTGGGCGAGGCGGTAGCCGTCGATCCACGCGGTGAGTGCCTCGAGTGCGTCGGGGTTGAGGTGGACCGGGCGGCGCTGGGCCTCCCGGGTCCGGGTGACCAGGCCCGCGTGCTCGAGGACCTGGATGTGCTTCGAGATCGCCTGGAGGGAGATCTCGAACGGCTCCGCGATCTCGTTCACCGTGGCCGGCCCCCGGCTCAGGCGAGCGATGATCGCCCGACGGACGGGGTCGGCCAGGGCTGCGAAGCCCAGGTCCACCGAGGTGCTGTCATCCGTCATGGCTGTATTCAATCAAGCTATTGATCAACTGTCAAGTTGATTAGGCAAGGGCGGGCGTCAGCCGTGGAGGAAGAGGTGCGGGTGCGCGGGTGCCCGACCCTGGAACGACAGGATCGCCGGGTTCTGGATGACGCCCTCGCGGATCTCGATCGCCCGGCGGATGGTGGGCACCCGGTCCCAGGAGTCCGGGCCGTCCATCACGGTGCGCAGGAACGGCAGCAGCGCCTCGCTGATCTCCCAGGTGGCCGACGCCCACAGGTACGACGGGCTGTGGTCGACCGCGTAGTAGAGCACGTTTCGGCCGACCGTGAAGGTGGGGTCGGCGAAGGTGGTGGGCCGGGCCCAGCTGAACCCCATGCCCTCGTCACACGACACGTCGATGACCATGGCGCCGGGCGAGAGTTCGGCCAGGTCGTCGTCGGCGAGGAAGACCAGCGGGTTGTCGGTGTCCTGCAGCACGCAGTTGACGATGATGTCGTGCTGGCCGAGGAACTGCGCGAGCGGCACCCGCCCCTCGGGGGTGACGGCGTGGCTCACCCGACCCCTGGTGTCGTCGGGGTCGAAGTGCAGGATGCGGGCGGAGTGGATCGGCGACGCCACGGCGGCCACCTGCCGGTGGGTGAGGATGTCGACGTCACCCACCCCGAGCGCGGTCAGCGCGGTCACGGCACCGCGGGCTGTCGCCCCGAAGCCGATGACGACGGCGCTCAGCCGGGGGCCGTAGTTGCCGGTGGCGCCGGCCAGGGTCATGGCGTGCAGCACCGACGCATAGCCGGCGAGCTCGTTGTTCTTGTGGAACACGTGCAGGTTGAACGACCCGTCGGTCTTCCAGTGGTTCATCGCCTCGAAGGCGATCAGGGTGAGCCGTCGGTCGACGGCGAGCTGGGTGAGGGCCTGGTCCTGCACGCAGTGCGGCCATCCCCACAGGATCTGGCCCTCGCGCAGCTCGGCCACGTCGTCGAGCAGCGGCTTGGGCTGGAGGATGACGTCGCACTCGTCGACCAGCTGCTCGTGGGTGCGCACGCCGGCGACGAGCTCGGCCAGGTCGTCGTCGCTGACGCCGAACCGCTCGCCGTAGCCGGCCTCGAGGTAGATCCGCTGCCGCAGGTCCGCCGGGATGCGCTCGAGGTGCCCCGGGTGCAGCGCCAGCCGGTGCTCGTTCTCCTTCTGCGAGCGCCCCATCACCCCGAGGCTCAACGTGGTGTGCGGGGGGTCGCCCTGCGGAGCCGGGCCGGATGCCGTGGCGGATGCCGTGGCGTCGCCGCCGCCCGTCATCCGGGCTCGCGTACCGCGGTCAGTGTGAAGCGCCTGGCTCATGACGGTGCCCGTCCGGGGCCCAGCGGGCCCGCGTGTCGACCTGCTCAGGGCCGGCGAGGAGTCGTCGACCTCGCGCGTCAGCCCTGCTCGGCACTCTACGCCGCGGCGCAACGCCCCCCGCCGCTGTGGGCGGCGGCACCTAAAGTCGGGTGGACCAGACACCGCCAGGGATCAGGGGAGACGAGATGGCTGAGATCGTGCTGTTCCACCACGTGCAGGGCCTCACCGAGGGGGTGCGCCGGCTGGCCGACGAGCTGCGGGCCGGCGGCCACACGGTGCACGCCCCCGACTTCTTCGAGGGGGCGACCTTCGACTCGATCGAGGAGGGCTTCGCCGCCCTGCGGGCGCGCGGCGAGGGGGCTCACGACAGGTGGGTCGAGTCCGTGGTCGCCGAGCTGCCGGCGAAGGTCGTCTACGCCGGCATCTCGCTCGGCGTGATGCCGGCCCAGCGCCTCGCCCAGACCCGGCACGGCGCGGCCGGTGCCCTGCTCCTCGAGGCGTGCGCCCCGGCATCCGCCTTCGCCGACCGGTGGCCCGCCGGCGTCCCGGTCCAGGTGCACGGCATGGAGCGCGACCCGTTCTTCGGGCTCGAGGGCGACGTCGACGCCGCGCGCGAGCTCGTCGCCCAGGCCGACGACGGCGAGCTGTTCGTCTACCCCGGCGACGTGCACCTGTTCACCGACTCCTCGCTGACGGCGTACGACGAGGCAGCGACCGCGCTGGTGGTCGAGCGGGCGCTGGAGTTCCTGGACGGACTCTGAGCACACCTGACCAAGTGCAACTCAGGGGTTGCGCTTCTCTCGACCAGATGCAACCATTGGGTTGCACCGACCGTGGGAGGCCAACCCTCCCACCGGTCCGACCACACCGAGAGGAACGACCATGACCACCACGAGCAACAGCCAGGCGTCCGTCGTCGACACCGACACCTTCACCGTGCGCCGCACCGTGCACGTCGCCGCCCCCGTCGAGAAGGTCTGGGCGGCCGTCACCGAGGCCGAGCACATCTCGCGCTGGTTCGGGCGGGCCGAGATCGCCGGCCACGGCGTGGGCGCCACCGGCACCCTCACCTGGCCCGACCACGGGCCGATCCCGCTGCGGGTCGAGGCCTTCGACGCACCGCGCACCGTGTCCTACCGCTGGAGCAACGACGACGCGCTGGGCACACCCCCCGCCGAGCTCGACGTCGAGCACTCGACGGTGTTCACCTTCACCCTCGAGCCCGTGGCCGGCGGCACCCGCCTCACCGTGGTCGAGTCCGGCTTCGAGGCGACCTCGGCCCCGCTCGCGAACCTCGAGGACCACCGCGGCGGCTGGGACGCCGAGCTCGACAAGCTGGTCGCGCTGCTCGAGGGCGGCTCGTGACGACCGGGACGATGGTTCCCGTGTTCGCCGCCCTCGGCGACGAGACGCGGTGGAGCGTGCTGGCCGCGCTCGGTGAGGGCGACGCCTCGGCGTCCGCCCTCGCCGGGCGCCTGCCGGTGAGCCGGCAGGCCATCGCGAAGCACCTCGCCGTGCTCCAGGACGTCGGCCTCGTCGAGCCGGTGCGGGTCGGGCGCGAGGTGCGGTACCGCGTGCTGGGTGCCCAGCTGCGGGCCACCGCCACCCGGCTGGACGAGATCGGCACCGAGTGGGACCGTCGACTCGCAGCGATCAAGGAGATCGCCGAGAACCTGTAGGGGGCGACGATGATCCGCCAGGTGCACGGCCTTCCGGAGGGCGTGCTGGGCTTCCAGGCCAGCGGGAAGCTCACGGCGCACGACTACACCGACGTGCTGGCGCCGGCGCTCGCGGCCGCGAGCGCCGGCGGCGGCCGGATCCGGGTGCTGCTCGACTTCGCCGGGGAGTTCGACGGGATGGAGGGCGGCGCCGTCTGGCAGGACCTCAAGCTGGGCATCCACGACTGGGACGCCTGGGAACGCATCGCCCTGGTCACCGACCACACGTGGATGCGCGACGGCCTGTCGATGTTCGCGTGGGCCGTTCCGGGTGAGGTGCGGGCCTTCCCGAGCCACGAGCGGGACGCCGCGGTCGACTGGCTGCAGGGCAGGTAGCACCGGCCCGAGGTCTGCCCCCGGCGCCCCTCGGTAGGTCACACTCCTTGGTGTGACGGTGGAGTCCAGGCGCGCAGCCGAGGTGCCGACCGGCGCCCCACCGCGGGCCCGGCGCCGCTACCTCCCGCCGCCGGTGTGGCGCTTCGCCCCACGACGGCTGCTGCACGACGTCGTCACGCTGACCCTGATGCTCGGTGTGCTGACCATGCTGTCCGTGGCGGCCGCCGCCGGTCCGCTGTACGCGGAGGCGGTCTCGGATGCCGCGGTGCGCCTCGCGCTGGAGTCGGTGCCGGCCGGGGCGGCCGCGAAGACCGCGCCGGTCGTGAGGCTGAACGGCGGCATCGACCCCGAGACCCGGCAGTGGACCGACATGCTGCGCTCGCTCGAGGAGATCCCCGGGGTGGGTCCGGCGCGGGTCACCACGCAGTCGATCTCGACCGAGCTGCACCCCACGGTCTTCTTCGACCCGGTGGGGCCGGTGGTGACCGGCGATGCGGGCAGCGCCTCGGTGCGCCTGTTCGGCGTCGACGACCCGGCGGCGCGGCTGGTCGTCGTGACCCGGGCCCCGGGCGACGCCGAGGGCGTCTGGCTCCCCGAGCCGGTGGCGCGGTCGACCGGCGTCGCCGCCGGTGACGACGTGCAGGTGCAGCTGTCCGGGCTGCCCGACGCGCTGCCGACCAGCACCCGGGTGCTCGGCACCTACGCGGTGCAGCCCGACGGCCGCACCCCCCAGTCGCCACCGGGCGAACGGCTGTGGGCCGACCTCGGCGTCGAGGCCTTCCCGTCCGATTCCCGGGAACCGACCCAACGGGCCCACCTCGCCGTCGCCGACCTCGCCACGACGGCCGCCCTCGCGAAGAAGACCGGTGACGAGCTGCTCTGGTCGGCCCAGACCCGGCTGACCGACGCGACCCCGCGGCTGGCCCAGTTCCACCGCACCGCGGATGCCGTGAGCCTCCTGCGCCGGCTGCTCACCTCTCGCTCCGAGCTGGCCGACGACCCCGTCGGGCTGCGGCCGTCCATCGTCAGCGGCGTGGAGGACCTCGCCGACCGCGCCGACGTGCTGTCGTCCGCTGCCCAGCGGGGGGCGGCGGTGACCACGCGCGTCGGCATCGCGCTGTCCCTGGCCCTCGTCGTGGCCGCCGCCGGCTACTCGATGGGTCGACGCCGGCGCGAGGTGCAGCTGGCCGCGGGCAGCGGCCGGCGACCGGTCTCGGCCGGGGTGCTGTACGCAGCAGAGCTGGTCCCGGTGGCGGTGGTAGCGGGGGTGGTCGGCTGGTTCGCGGCGCGGGCGGTGGTCGCCGTGACGGTCGGGACCAGCAGCCCGACCCGCTCGGTGCTCAGGTCGGCGGGCCTGTGGAGCGCGGGCGCCCTGGTCGCCGCCGTCGTGGCCTCCGCAGCCGTGGCCGCGGCCGCGAACCGGGTGGAGACCCGACGCCTCGAGGGCCGCCCGGAGGTCCGCCTGCCGTGGGTGCTGGTGCTCGTCGTGGTCGCGGCGTCCGCGACCGTCGGCCTGCTGACCCGCCCCCCGGGTGCCGCGGACACCCTGGGACCGCTCGACCTGCTCGTCCCCCCACTCGTCGTCGCGGCCGTCGCCGCGGTGGGGGCCCGGCTCTTCTTCGCCGCCCTGCGTCGCACCGGCGCGGCATCGCGCCCACCACGCCGGCGCACCGTCGTGAGCTGGCTGGCGCGGCGCCGCCTGCAGGCCCCCGATCGCGGGCGCGAGGCCGCGACCACGATCGCGGCCACCGGCCTGGCGATGCTCGCCTTCTCGCTGGCGTCCCTGGCCTCGCTGCAGAGCACGGTCGAGGACCGTTCGGCCGTCGCGGCCGGGGCCGCGACCGTGAACCGCGTGCAGTCGTCGTGGCAGCTCGACCCGGACGTGGCGCAGCAGGCCGTGCTGCCCACGGACGGCAGCCCGCTGAAGATCACGGACATCCCGGTCGCGCGCAACCCGCAGCTGCCCCGGGGGCAGTCGACGGTCTGGCGCACCAGCACCTCGGTGGCCACGAGCGAGGAGGGCGTCAACCTCCTCATCGTCGACCCGACCCGCTTCGACTCGGCGGCCGCCTGGGGCACCCCGGGCGGCCCGGTGGCGGCCGGGCGGGCGCTGCTGCCGGCCCTGGCCGCCGCCGACGCGGAGACGGCCGCCGCCATCCGCCGCGACGGGGTGTCGTCCCCGGTGCCGGTGCTGCTGGTCGGGGTCGTCGGCGACCTCGACCTCCGCGTCGGGTCCCAGGTCACCATCGACACGCTGAACGACCCGGTGCGACTGGAGGTGCGCGGCATCCTCGACGCCTTTCCCGGCGCCGGTACCGGGCCCCCCACGCTCGTGGTGCCCTCCGACAGCTTCTTCGCCTCGCAGTTCAACAACGACCCCCGGCTGCGCCCGGGCCCCGGCACTCCCCGCAACCGACCGGTCGAGTTCCAGACCTACCTGTGGTCCGACTCGGCGGTCGCCGCCGCCGGGACGCTGGCCGGGCACGGCGTGACCCCCGACCTCACCGCCACCCTCGCGCAGGAGCGCGCGACGCCGGTGTACGTCGCCGCAGCCCAGGCCCGCCGCTACCAGATCGCCCTCGGGCTGGTCTTCGGGGCGGTCGGGGTCGCCGCCGCGGCGCTCGCCGCGGTGCGCCTGGCCCGCCGGTCACCGGCCGCCGACCGGATGCTGGCCTGGACGGGAGCGGGCCGGCACGCGCCGGGCCGGGCCCGCGCCGTGGAGGTCGCCGTCGTGCTCGCCCTGAGCTGTGGCCTGGCGGCCCTGGCACTGCTGGCCCTGAGACCACTGGCGCACCTCCTCCTCGAGCCGGGCGACGGGCGCGCCCCCACGGCCGTGCTGGTGGTCCCGGGGTCGGTGCTGCTCGCCGCGGCGGGCTGGCTGGCGGTGGCGGCGCTGGCCGCACTGGCCGGCATGGTGCTGGCGGCCTCGTCGCAGTCGACGGTGGAGGTGCTCCGTGGCGAGGACTGACCCGGTCTTGCTCTCCCCCAACGGTTCCGGCTCTGCCGCGACCGTCTCGGGGCTGGTCAAGATCTACCCCACGGCCACCGGCGAGACCCACGCCCTGCGCGGTGTCGACGCCGAGTTCCACGAGCACACCGTCACCGCCCTCACCGGGCCGTCCGGCAGCGGCAAGTCCACCCTGCTGGCCCTGCTCGCGCTGCGCGACCGCCCCAGCGGGGGCGACGTCACCATCCTCGGCCGCAACGCCTCGTCGCTGCGCACGAGGGAGCGCCGCCGGCACAGCCGCCGGGTGATCGCCTGGGTTCCGCAGCGCCCGACCGACGGGGTGTACCCGCACCTGACCGCGGCCCAGAACGTCGAGCAGGCGGCCCGGTGGCGGGGGGCGCCGTCAGGTGCCGCGGACGGGCTCCTCGAGCGGCTGGGCCTGGAGCAGGTGGCCGGCGTGACGGCATCCCGCCTGTCCGGTGGCGAGCAGCAGCGGGTCGCGCTCGCCTGCGCGTGCGTGGGTGCGCCGCAGCTGATCCTGTGCGACGAGCCCACCGCCGAGCTCGACGAGGACACCGCCGCACTGGTGATGCACGAGCTGCGAACGGTCGCCGCCGGCGGGAGCGCCGTCGTCATCGCCACCCACGACCCCGGGGCGATCGCGGCCAGCGACCGCGTGGTCGCCCTACGGCACGGCGTGATGTCGACCGAGCAGTGGGGCGCCACCGCGGCCAGGGCGACCATCGACCCGGCAGGGCGCGTGCAGCTGCCCCCCGACGCCCTCGAGCTGTTCCCGAACCGGCGGGCCGTCATCCGCCTCGACGGCGACCGGGTCGTGCTCGAGCCGACCGGGGAGGACTCGTGAGCGACGTCGTCCGGGAGGTCACCGGCGCGGGTGGGCGCCGACGCGACGATGCCGCGGTCGTCGTCTCCGGCGTGACGCATGGCGAGCGCTCGCCCGGCATCCCGATCCTGTCCGACGTCTCGCTCACCGCGATGCCCGGCGAGGTGGTGGTGATCGAGGGCAGGTCCGGGTCGGGCAAGTCGACGCTGTGCCAGCTGATCGCCGGGCTGGAGGCTCCCGACCACGGACGCGTGCTCGTGGACGGCTCCGCGGCGGTGTCGGTGCGCGACTGGGCCCGGCTGGCCCTGCTCCCCCAGCGGCTCGGGCTGCCGGCCGAGCTGACGGTGGCCGAGAACGTGAACCTGCCCGGCTGGGTGCGCGGGCTGCCCGCGCGCCCCGAGCTGCTCGAGGCCTTCGACCTCGTGCACCTCGCCGGGAACCTGACCGGACAGGCGTCGCGCGGCGAGCAGCAGCGCGTCGCCATCGCGCGGGCCGCAGCCCTGGGGCCGGTGGTCATCGTGCTCGACGAGCCGACCTCGCACCAGGACGAGGCGCACGCCGACCTCGTCGCGCAGCAGCTGCTCGAGCTGGCCCGGGCGGGCAGTGCCGTGCTCGTCGCCACGCACGACCCGCGGCTGGTGTCCGAGGCCGATCGGGTCGTGCACCTGCACGCCGGCCGGCACCGGGGTTCGCCGCCCCCGCCGCACTGAGCGACCGCCGCTCTCACCCCCACGCAAAGCGCTTCGGTACTTGGTGTTGCCAAGTAGCAGTACCTCGGGTTACCGTGTACTGGTTGTTGGTGACACTAGGTACTGGGAGCCGGGATGGACGATCTCACCGAGATGCTGAAGGGACTGCTGGAGGGCGCGGTACTCCAGGTCCTGGCGCGCGGCCCGAACCACGGCTACGAGATCGTCCGGGCGCTGAACCAGGTCGGCTTCACGTCGGTCGCCGAGGGCACGGTCTACCCGATCCTCATGCGGCTGGAGAAGAAGCGCCTGGTCGAGGTCACCAAGGTCCGCTCCGAGCTGGGGCCACCGCGCAAGGTCTACAGCCTCAACGCCGACGGCCGCGCCGCGCTGGACTCGTTCTGGCACCGGTGGGGCTTCGTCACCACTGCTCTGAACTCGATCAAGGAGAACGAATCATGAAGAGGGGTCCCATCGCCGCACTCAGGAAGATGCGGGACGACAAGCGGCAGTGGCGGGCGCACGTGGCCCGCACCAAGAAGCTGCCACCGAGCTACCGCCTCGTGATGGAGGAGATCCAGAAGTTCATGTGGAACTTCGCCTGGGACGACACCATGGTCGCCACCTTCGACGACATCCTCGACCTGCTCGAGGAGGGCGCCGCTGCCGGGCGCCCGGTGCTCGAGGTGACCGGTGACGACGTCGCCGGGTTCGCGCAGAGCATCCTCGCCGAGATGCAGGCCCGCACCTGGCAGGGCAAGAAGGCCGAGCAGCTCAACGCCCGGATCCACGCCAAGCTCGACCAGGAGGAGTCATGACCGCTGCCATCACGCTCACCGACGTCACCAAGTCCTTCGGCACCCAGCTGGTGCTCGACGGCATCAGCCTCGAGGTGCCGGCCGGCAGCGTCTACGCGCTGCTCGGCAGCAACGGGGCCGGCAAGACCACCACCATCTCGATCCTGACCACCCTGCTGCAGGCCGACTCCGGGGCGGCCACCGTCGCCGGTCACGACGTCGCCACCGAGCCGGCCGCCGTGCGCCGGGCCATCTCGATGACCGGGCAGAACGTCACGGTCGACCCGGTGCTGACCGGCCTGGAGAACCTCGTGCTGATCGGTCGGCTGCGCCACGTCGCCGACCCGAAGCGGGTCGCCGCGGACCTCATCGAGCGCTTCGGGCTCGCCTCTGCTGCAGCCAAACCCACCGCGACCTACTCCGGCGGGATGAAGCGCCGCCTCGACATCGCGATGTCGCTGATCGGTGAGCCGGAGGTCGTCTTCCTCGACGAGCCGACCACCGGCCTCGACCCCGCCGGCAGGCGCGAGGTCTGGGACACGATCACGGGCCTCGCCGCTACTGGCACGACCATCATGCTCACCACCCAGTACATGGAGGAGGCCGCGCACCTGGCCGACACCATCGCCGTGCTGGCCGGGGGGCGGATCACGGCATCCGGCACCCACGACGACATCCTCGAGGTGGCCGGTGCGGCCGACCTCGAGTCCGCCTTCCTCGCCCTCACCGCCGAAGGAGCCCGCTCATGAGCACCATCGCCTACTCCGTCAGCGACACCGCGACGCTGACCGGTCGCATGCTGAAGCACAACATCCGCTCGATCGACACGGTCATGACCGTGCTCATCACGCCGATCATGATCCTGCTGGCGTTCGTCTTCGTCATCGGCGGAGCCATCAGCATCCCCGGCGTGA
>DASSQL010000493.1:0-9001 GCA_035702525.1 Ornithinibacter sp.
CACACCTTCGTGCACCACCGCCGGCTGTGGGCGCAGGTGCGAGAACGGCCCGACGAGACCGGCCGGTACGTCGTGTGGGACCTGCACCCCGGCAGCTACGACCGCCACCTGGAACGGCTGGCCAGGCAACGCGCCGTCCACGACCCGCCACCGCTGACCAGGCAACGCCTGTTCGAGCTGGTCACTGCGGTCACCCACGACGACGAGGCCGAGAGGCGCTTGGCCCGACACGACCTCGACCTCATCGCCGACGCCCGGTACGACGCCGAGCGCGAACCCGAGCGCGGCGGCTGGAGCCCCGACGACCCGGCCTACCAGCACTGGGCCCAGGAACGATGCCAGCTCGACGTGGCCGGCCACGGTGCGGCCAGAAGCCCGCTGGGTCGGGCCAGCCGCAGCTGGCGACCCAGGCTGTGTGAAACCCGGTTGACCGGCGGGTGTGAGGTCGCGCCCAATGGTGCGGTGAAGCTGCTGCCCCGCTCGGTCGTGCTCGTCGAGGGGAACAGCGACCGGGTCGCGCTGCACACCCTGGCCGAGACCCTCGGGCGTGACCTCGAGGCGGAAGGGGTCGAGGTCGTCGCCATGGGCGGCATCACCAACACGCGGGTCTTCGCGACGCGGTACGGGCCGCACGGGTTCGGCCTCCCGCTGGCCGGCCTGTACGACGTCGGGGAGGAGTCGGTGCTGCGGCGCGGCCTGGCGGCGGCGGGCCTGCCCGGCGCCGTCGAGCCCGGTGGCCCCGAGCGGCTCGGCTTCTACGCCTGCTCGAGCGACCTCGAGGACGAGCTGATCCGGGCGCTGGGCGTCGACGGCGTCGAGGCCGTCATCGCGGCGGCGGGTGAGGCGCAGTCGCTGCGGCTGCTCAGCGGCATGCCCGCCCAGCGCGGCTGGACGCGGGTCGAGGTGCTGCGGCGGTTCCTCGGGTCGCAGTCGGGGCGCAAGGCGCGCTACGCGGCCCTGTTCGTGCGGGCCCTGACCCCCGGTCGCGTGCCCGAGCCGCTGGCCGCGGTACTGGCCCGGGTCGACCCCGGACCGACCGCCGGCCGCGAAGGGTGACCAGCGCGGCATCCCGACAGAGGGTGAATAGCGCGGCATCCCAGCGGCGGGTGACCAGCGCGGCATCCCGACGGCGGGTGACCAGCGCGGCGTCCCGAAGGACCGCGGCTAGCGCTGCATCCCTTCGCGGCCGAGCTTCGGCCACTCGATCTTGGGACAGGTGTCCATGACGACGTCGAGCCCCGCGTCTCGGGCCCGCTGGGCCGCCGCCTCGTCGACCACGCCGAGCTGCAGCCAGACGGCGTCGATCTGCAGCCGGTCCTTGTTGCGGATCACGTCGTCGACGACCGCACCGACGTGCTCGCTGTTGACGAAGCAGTCGACGACCTTGATGTCCTGGTCGGGGATGTCGTCGATCGACGCGTAGCCCTGGCAGCCGTGCACGGTCTCGGCCTTGGGGTGCACCGGGATGATCGGCATCCCCAGCTCGACGTGCATCCACCGCGAGATCCGGTGGGCGGTGCGCTGGCGGTTGTTCGACAGGCCGACCACCACCCAGATGCCGGGATCCATGAGCAGCTCACGGATGAGCGCGGGGTCGTTCTGGTGCTGGAGGCCCATGCGTCCATCATGCCCGCGACCGGCGGGCCCAAACCGGTCTCGAGCCAGGCGTCAGTCGTTGCCGAACAGGTCCCGGGTGTAGACCTTGTCGGCCACGTCGCGCAGCTCGTCGACCAGCCGGTTGGCGACGATGACGTCGCTGCGCCGCTTCAGCTCGTCGAGGTCGCGCACGACCTCCGAGCCGTAGAACCGGTCGTCGTCGAGCTCGGGCTCGTAGACGATGACCTCGATGCCCTTGGCCTTGACCCGCTTCATGACGCCCTGGACGCTGCTCGAGCGGAAGTTGTCCGAGCCGGCCTTCATGATCAGGCGGTGGATGCCGACCACCTTCGGCGCCCGCGACACGATGTCGGCGGCGACGAAGTCCTTGCGGGTGGTGTTGGCGGTGACGATCGCACTGATCAGGGTCTGCGGCACGTCGGCGTAGTTGGCCAGCAGCTGCTTGGTGTCCTTGGGCAGGCAGTAGCCGCCGTAGCCGAACGAGGGGTTGTTGTAGTGCGGCCCGATGCGCGGGTCGAGCCCGACCCCCTCGATGATCTGGCGGGTGTCGAGACCGTGCGTCGCCGCGTAGGTGTCGAGCTCGTTGAAGAAGGCGACCCGCATCGCGAGGTAGGTGTTGGCGAACAGCTTGATCCCCTCGGCCTCGGTGCTGTCGGTGAGCAGCACGGGCACGTCGTCGTCGAGCGCGGCCTGTGCCAGCAGCTCGGCGAACCGCTGACCGCGCGGGCCCTGGTCGCCGACGATGATCCGCGAGGGGTGCAGGTTGTCGTGCAGGGCCCGGCCCTCGCGCAGGAACTCCGGCGAGAAGAGGATGTTCTCCGACCCCAGCCGGCGGCGCAGCCCGGCGGTGTAGCCGACCGGGACGGTCGACTTGATGACGGCGGTGGCGTCCGGGTTGATCGCCACGACATCGCCCACGACCTGCTCGACGGTGCTCGTGTCGAAGTAGTTGGTGCGCTCGTCGTAGTTGGTGGGGGTGGCGACCACGACGTACTCGGCACCGGCGTAGGCCTCGTGCTTGTCGGTGGTCACCCGCAGCCGCAGGTCGGGGGAGGCCAGCCGCGCCTCGATGTCGGGGTCGGAGAGGGGGCTGCGCCGGTTGCGCAGCATCTCGATGCGCCGCTCGTCGATGTCGTAGGCGACGACGTCGTGGTGTTCGGCGAGCAGGACCGCCATGGACAGACCGACGTACGAGGTGCCGACGACGCAGATGGTTCGAGTCACGCCGAGCAACGATACGGGGCGGGAAGTTGCGTCGCGGACCGCGGCAGAGTTGGCTGGGCACGCGCGCGCCCGGTCGTGCGCTGTCGCCGCAGTGCGACGCGACCCACCGTGCACCCGTCCGACGGGCCGCACGACTTCGAGAGGATCCCCAGTGCAGTTCGGACTTTTCATCCCGCAGGGCTGGCGCCACGACCTCGTCGGCATCGACCCGGCGCAGCACTGGGGTGTCATGGCGGGCCTGGCCCGCCGGGTCGACGGCAACCCGGACTGGTCCTCGATCTGGGTCTACGACCACATGCACACCACCCCGCGGCCCAGCGAGGAGGCCACCCACGAGGCGTGGACCCTGATGGCGGCGTTCGCCGGCGTCACCGGCCGGATCCGGCTCGGCCAGATGTGCACCTGCATGGGCTACCGCAACCCCGCGCACCTGGCGAAGACCGCCGCGACCGTCGACGTCGTCTCCGAGGGCCGCCTCGAGATGGGCATCGGCGCCGGCTGGTACGAGCACGAGTGGCGCGCCTACGGCTACGGCTTCCCGCCCGCCGGCGAGCGGCTCGAGGCGCTGCGCGAGGGCGTCGAGATCATGCGCGAGATGTGGACCACCGGCCGCTCCACGTACGCCGGCGACCACTTCACCACCGACGGCGCGCTGTGCTTCCCGCGACCGCTGCAGGGTGACTCGACCCCCGGGAGCCCGCACAACGGCATCCCGCTGTGGATCGCGGGCGGCGGCGAGAAGAAGACCCTGCGGATCGCCGCGGAGTACGCCGACTACACCAACTTCTCCGGGATGCCCGACGAGTTCAGCGCCAAGAGCGAGATCCTGCGCGGCCACTGCGAGGCGATCGGCCGCCCGTACGACGAGATCGTCCGCAGCGCCAACTTCAACGTCGTCATCGGCCGCGACGAGGCCGAGGTGCAGGAGCGCCTGGGCTGGATCCGCGACCACTACACCTCGGCCGGCCTGCCCGCCGACGTCGTCGAGTCGACCGTGAAGTCGTTCGAGAACGGCCCCCTGGTGGGCACGCCCGAGCAGATCGTCGAGACGCTCGTCGACCTGCAGGAGCGCGGCATGCGCTACGCCATCACCTACTTCGTCGAGCAGGCCTACGACATCTCCGGCGTCGAGCTGTTCGAGCAGCAGGTCATCCCGGCCTTCATCGAGCAGGAGCCGCACGGCAACCTCTGGCACTTCATGCACGGTCGGTAGGCCCCGGGACGGTTAGCCTCGTCGCCATGTGGCCCGCGCTCGTCGTCCCGTACGCCGCTGCCGCCGTGCTGCTCGGCGTGGCCGGCGTGCCGAAGGTGCGCGACCCCGGTGACCTCGTGCGCGCGGTGCGCTCGGTCGGGATGCCGTTCGGCCGCGGCTCGGTGCGCGCGTTCGCCGTGGCCGAGGTGGTCGTCGCCGTCGCGGCGCTCGTCGTGCCGAGCCGGCTCACCGCCGCGCTGCTGGGGCTGATGTACGCCGGGTTCACCGCCTTCGTCGTCGCCGCGCTGCGCCGCGGCGGGGTGCTGTCGAGCTGCGGCTGCTTCGGCAAGGCCGACACCCCGCCCACCCGGGCGCACGCCCTGGTGACCGGCGCGGCATCCGTCACCGGCCTGCTCGTGGCGGTCGACCCGCCCGGGGCCGGTGCCTGGTCGGCGCTGACCGACTCGGGGGCGCTCGCGGTGGTCGGGTTCGTCGCCCTGGTCGCCCTCGTCGGGTTCCTCGCCTGGCAGGTCATGGCCGTGCTGCCCACCGTGCAGCCGGCCGCCATCCGCAGCCGTACCCGAGGAAGGGTCTGACCGTGCTCGCCGTCGTCATCGCCGAGGGGGTCGCGATCGCCCTGCTCGCGGTCCTCGTGCTCGGGCTGCTGCGCAGCCACGCGCTGATCCTGCGGGCCCTGCACGAGCTCGGTGCCGGGCTCGAGCTGGAGAAGGATGCCGCGGCCGGCGGCGGTGCCGCGGGCGGGGCTGCCGGCCCGGTCGCCGTGCAGATCGAGCCCGGTGTGGTGCCCGCGACCCGGGAGGCGTCCAGCCGGGCCCACGACGTCGTCGGCGAGGACCTGCACGGGCGACCCGCCCACGTCGAGCTCGCCGGGGCCGGTCCCGGTGCGACGCTGCTGGCGTTCCTCACCTCGGGCTGCAGCGTCTGCCTCACCTTCTGGGAGGAGTTCGGCCCCGACACGCAGACCCCGGGGGACGCCCGCCTCCTGGTCGTCGCCAAGGGCAGCGCCGAGGAGTCCCCGGCCATACTGGCCAAGCTCGCCCGGCCGGGGGTCGAGGTCGTCGCGTCGAGCGGCGCCTGGGTCGACTACGACATCCCCGGGTCGCCCTACTTCGTGCTCGTCGAGGACGGCGTCGTCACCGGCGAGGGCTCGGCCACCAGCTGGCCCAGCGTTCGCGACCTGCTCCAGCAGGCCGTCCACGAGAGTGCCCACGCCCGGGCGGCCGCCGGGCGCACCGGCCCGGGTGGCGACCCCGCCGCGGTGCTCCCCACCGCGGGCGCCGCGGGCGCGGTGGGCGGCACGGGGTCCGCGGCCGCGGGCGGCCGTGACGACCTGAGCCGGATCGACGCCGAGCTGGCCGCGGCCGGCATCCACCCCGGGCACCACAGCCTGTTCGAGCCGGCCGACCCGGCCGACGACGACGAGGCGAACCGCCCGTGACGGCATCCGTGGTCGCCCTGGTCATCGGGCTGCCGATGGCCGTGATCGCCGCGGTGCGGGCCACCTGGTCCCCTTGAGGCGAGTCGATGCTCACGAGCATCAGCCCGCTCGGTGAGCGGGCCCGCGCCTCTCGGTGGTGGTTGACCACCCTCGCGTACGTCGTGTCGTCGGTGGTCGGCGGCCTGGCCCTCGGCCTGCTCGCCGCCCTCGTCGGCAGCCTGGTGCCGGCCTCGTGGCGCTCGTCGCCGGCGGCGTACCTGGTCGTGGCGGTGGCCCTGGTCGTCGGGCTGCTGCTCGACCTCGGGGTGGGCGGGCGCGGGCTGCCCTCCTGGCGGCGCCAGGTCGACCGGGGCTGGCTCGACCGCTACCGCGGCTGGGTCGTCGGGGTGGGCTTCGGGGCCCAGCTCGGCTTCGGCCTGGTCACGATCATCACCAGCGCCACGACCTACGCCGTGTCGCTGTTCTGCCTGTTGTCCGGGGACCCGGCCGTGGGGCTGCTGGTCGGCGGCACGTTCGGGCTGGTCAGGGCGCTGCCGTCGGCCTTCATGGGCAGGGTCGTCACCCGCGAGCAGCTCTGGCGGGTGCTGTCCGGGGTCGAGCGTGCCGCGCCGGCGGCCGATCTCGCGGCTAGGCTGGCGCTCGCCGCAGCAGCGGCCACGTTGACCGTGATCGCCATGAGGGGAACATCATGAGACGGACCGGCCAGGGAATCTCCGTCGAGGTGCCGGTGGGGTGGTCGGCGGCCGTCGTGCGCCGTCCGGCCCCCGCCGACGACGGGTCCGGCCTGGACGGCTTCGACGCCCGGGCCCCCCAGGGGGCCGCTCCCGACCCGGCCGACCTGCGCACCGAGCGCACCCTTCCGGTGTTGCACGTCTCGACCCGCCCCCTCCCGGCCACGGTCGGCGACTTCGGCTCCGGCGCCGTGGAGGCCATGGGCCCGGAGGACGTCTTCGTCGCGCTGATCGAGTACGGCTCCGACCTCGCCGACACCGGCCTGTTCGAGAAGCAGGGCGTGCCGCGCCTCGCGCCCTCGCAGTTCGGCCCGCACCGGATGCCGCGCGACATCGTCGGCCGCAGCGCCAGCCAGCACTTCTTCAGCGTCGGCGGGCGGGCGTTCTGCCTGTTCACCGTGCTGGGCAGCCACTCCCGCCGGATGGCCACCGTGCCCCGCGCCGCGGCCGTCGCACGCTCGCTCGAGATCGTGCCGGCGGCCACCATGCACGCGCGGGGGGTGAGCGTGTGAGCACCACCGGAACCGACCCGTCCGACGCCCTGGCCGAGGTCGTGGAGCGACCCACCGGGCTGGTCAAGCTGATCGACCGGCTCGCCCGCCGAGGTGGGGTGTCGCGGCGGGGGCTGTTCGTGGGCGCCGCGGTCGCCGGGTCCGCGCTGGCCACCGACCCCAAGGCCTACGCCCTGCTGCCGCAGACGGCGTACGCGACGATCTGCGGCCCGGGCAACACCGCCAGCAGCGGGTGGACCATCTTCTGTGCCACGGTCAACAAGGGCGCCAACACCTGCCCGCCGGGCAGCTTCACCGCGGGCTGGTGGAAGGCCGCCGACTCGTCGTGGTGCGGTGGGGGCTACCGCTACATCGTCGACTGCAACGCCAAGTGCACCAGGTGCTCGACCGGCTGCTCCGACCACATCTGCGACAGCAAGTGCTGGAACTGCTCGTGCACCCGCGGGTCCACCGCCACCTGCGACCAGCGGGTCAACTGCTGCAACGCTTTCCGCTACGGCCAGTGCAACACCCAGGTCAAGTGCAGCGGTGGCGTGCACTGCCGGGTCGTGTCGTGCGTGGCGCCGTACAAGTGGGAGAACTGCTCCACCACGTCGTTCCGCAGCGACGCCACCGCCGAGCACAGCTCGCCGTACCTGCCCGCGTGGGGCCCGATGGAGAAGCTCTACACCGCGATGGGGGGCCAGCGGTCCTACCTGGGCTCCTCGACCGGCCCGATCCGCTCCACCGTCGACGGCACCGCCAAGTACGTCAACTACACCGGCGGCCGGATCTGGTGGACCAGCGCGACCGGCGCCTCGGCGATGAACTCGTTCGTGCTCGAGCGGTACGCCGCCTTCGGCGGGCCCTCGCGGCTGGGCTACCCGACGGGAGCGCGCACCACCGGCCTGGCCGACGGTGGGTGGATCCAGCTCTTCGCGAAGGGAGCCATGGTCGACAGCGCGTCGACCTCGACCCACTCCGTGCACGGCTACCGCTGGGGGATGTGGCGCGACAGCGGCCGCGAGACCGGGCCGCTGAAGTACCCCGTCGCCGAGATGGAGGACCTGCCCGACGGCTGGATCCAGCGATTCCAGACCGGCTGCACGGTCGTGAGCACCTCGACCCCACGCTGCCTCGTGCACGGCTCCGCGTGGTCGGCCTGGCAGGCGGTCGGCCGCGAGACGGGGCCGCTCGGCTACCCGAGGGCCGACCGCGCCGGCGTGGCGCGCGGCACCACCCAGGCGTTCCAGCGCGGCGGGCTGTGGGGCCTGGCCTCCGGCCCGATGTTCGGGGTCTGGGGAGCGGTGCTCGACGCGTGGCTGGCCGCGGGCGGCCCCGACGGCCGCTACGGCTTCCCGACCGCGCACGTCGTCGACAACGGCGACGGCACGCTCACCGGCGTCTTCGAGAACGGCACGATCACCGCCTGACTGCGCCCGGTGACATGCAGTCAGGTCACCGCGGGAGCGCGGCGGACTCGGCAACCGGTCGTTGTATACCGACTGCATGTCGGTGGGAGCGTCAGGCTCCGTCGAGCGCGGTCACCGTCGGGGCCCCGCCGGACCAGAAGGCCTCGAGACCGCGCCACCAGCGCCTCGACTCGACCCCCAGGAACGCCTCGAAATCGGCAGGCTCGCAGCGTGAATCGTGGGCTGCGGCGGTCTGGACACCCTCGAGGAAACCGATGGTGGCCAGTTCGCGCACGTACTCGTCGCCGTCGGTGTGCATCGCCTCGATCACCACGAAGGAGCCGCGGACCTCGTCGATCTCGCCTGCCGCGAACTGTTCGACGAGGTGGCGCGTGAACTCACCGGCATCGAGGTAGGTGAGCCGGGTCCCGTCCTGCCCGAGGTGGATCTCGTCGTCCTGCAGTGACGCCCAGGTGGGGGCGAAGGAGGGGCACGCCCGGACCAGCATCGGCATGACGTCCGCGGCTCGGATCACGTCGAGAGCATCCCACTTCCTCGCGCACGTCTGCAGGGGATGGCGGACGGCCAGCGCACATCCGTGGCGGGCGGCGTCACCCGCTGCGCCGACGGACGGACAAACGGTGGTCCGGGGCGAGTGGACACGCTCAGCGGAGCGGTCGCGCGGTGCGCTTGTCCGTCCGTGGGATCACCTGCGCGCGGCTCGGCCGGGGGTGACAGCTGGTCACCCGGGCTGGGACGGTGGACCGCCCGGACCCGCGGTGCCGCGCAGGGTGCGCGTGCCGTCGGGGTGGCGCACGGTCGCCGCTCGGGCGTCGAGCCGTTCGAGCAGCGGGATGGCGACCCGCCGGCTGGTG
>DASSQL010000494.1:0-2747 GCA_035702525.1 Ornithinibacter sp.
GTGCAGCAGCTTGGCGCCCCGTCGGACGACGCCGTCCCACTCCTGACCCACGCCGGGGAGGTAGCCGGGCACGTCCACGACCACGATGAGCGGCACGCCGAAGGCGTCGCACATCCGCACGAAGCGGGAGGCCTTCTCGGCCGACAGCGAGTCCAGGCAGCCGCCCAGGCGCAGCGGGTTGTTCGCGATCACCCCGACCGTGCGGCCGCCGAACCGGCCCAGCGTGGTGACGATGTTCGGCGCCCACTTCGCGTGCAGCTCCTGGGCCGTGCCCTCGTCGAGGATCGCCTCGACGAGCGGGTGCACGTCGTACGCCCGCTTCTTGGACTCGGGGAGCATCTGCGAGAGGTCGCGGTCCTCGACGGAGCCGGCGTCGAGGGTGCCCTGGGCGCCGAGCAGGCCGGCGACCCCGCGGGCCCGCGCGATCGCCTCCTGCTCGGAGCCGGTGAGGATGTGCACGACGCCGGAGCGCCGGCCGTGCGGCTCGGGGCCGCCGAGGCGCAGCATGTCGACGTCCTCGCCGGTGACCGAGCGGACCACGTCCGGGCCGGTCACGAAGATCCGGCCCTCGGGGCCGAGGATCACGATGTCGGTGAGGGCGGGACCGTACGCCGCGCCGCCGGCCGCCGGACCCAGCACGACCGAGATCTGCGGGATCTTGCCGGACGCCTGCGTCATCACGTGGAAGATCTCGCCGACGGCGTGCAGCGACAGCACGCCCTCGGCGAGCCTGGCCCCGCCGGAGTGCCACAGCCCGACGACCGGCGCCTGGTCCGCGAGCGCGCGCTGGTAGGCGTGCACGACGACCTTGCAGCCGACCTCGCCCATCGCGCCGCCCATGACCGTGGCGTCGGAGCAGAACGCCACCACGTGCGTGCCGTCCACCGTGCCCACGGCGGCCAGCATCCCGCTGCCGTCGTCGGGCGTGATCAGCTCCAGGGTGCCCTCGTCGAAGAACGCCGCGAGCCGGAGGTTCGGGTTGCGGGGGTCCTCGTCGCGGGGGAGCTTGGCGGGCTTCTGCACGGGTGCGGGCGGGGCCTGGGTCATGCGCGGGGTGCTCCTCGGAGTCGGCGTCGAGCCGGGATCAGGCGCTGCGGAAGGCGATGGCGACGTTGTGTCCGCCGAAGCCGAAGGAGTTGTTGAGCGCCGCGAGGTCGCCCTCGGGCAGGGTGCGCTTCTCGGTGGCGATGTCCAGACCGATGTCCTCGGGGTCCTCGAGGTTGATCGTCGGCGGGACGACCCGGTCGCGGAGGGCCAGGACGACGGCGATCGACTCGAGCGCGCCCGCCGCGCCGAGCAGGTGGCCGGTCATCGACTTGGTCGAGGTGAGCACCAGGTGCTCGGCGGCCTCGTCGCCGAGCGCGTTGCGGATCGCCAGCGCCTCGGCCAGGTCGCCCTGCGGCGTCGAGGTGGCGTGCGCGTTGATGTGCGCGATCTCCGCGGGCTCGAGGCCGGACTCACGCAGCGCCATCTTCATGGCGCGGGTGGCGCCGAAGCCGCCCGGGTCGGGCTGGGCGATGTCGTGCGAGTCGGCGGTGATACCGGCGCCGGCGGCCTCGGCGTACACCTTCGCGCCGCGGGCCTTGGCGTGCTCCTCGGACTCGAGGACCAGCACCGCCGCGCCCTCGCCGAGCACGAAGCCGTCGCGGCCCTTGTCCCAGGGGCGGGAGGCGCGCTCGGGGTCGTCGTTGCGCTTCGAGAGCGCCATCATCTGGCCGAACGCGGCCATCGGCAGCGGGTGCACGGCGGCCTCGGTGCCGCCGACGACGACGATGTCGGCCCGGCCGAGCCGGATCATGTCGATGCCGAGGGCGATCGCCTCGTTGCCGGAGGCGCACGCCGACACCGGCGTGTGCACGCCGGCCTTGGCGCCGATCGCGAGACCGATGTTCGCGGCGGGGGAGTTCGGCATCAGCATCGGGATCGCCAGCGGCGACACCCGGCGCGGGCCCTTCTCCTTGAGCGCGTCGTAGTTGGACAGCAGCGTCTGCACGCCGCCGATGCCGGACGCCATCGCGACGCCCAGCCGCTCCTGGTCCACCTCGGCGTCGGCGAGGCCCGAGTCGGCCCACGCCTCCAGCGCGGCGACGAGCGCGAGCTGGCCGGACCGGTCGAGCCGGCGGGCCTTGACGCGCTCGAGCACGTCCGTCGGGTCGACGGCCACCTCGGCCGCGATCTGGGTGCTGAGCTGGTCGGCCCAGTCGTGCTTGATCGGGCGGACACCGGAGTGCCCCGCGAGGAGGGCGGCCCAGGTCGTGGGCACGTCCCCGCCGACGGGGGAGGTCGTGCCGAGTCCGGTCACGACGACGCGTGTGGCGCTCATTGTCAGTTCACCTCAAGGTCTGCTCGGTCTGTGCTGGGGGACGGGCCGCCGGCACCGGTGCTCCCCGGCGCCGGCGGCACGTCGTACGACGGTCGGGTCAGCCGTTCTGGGCGCGCTCGATGAAGGCGACGGCGTCGCCGACGGTCTTGAGGTTCTTGACCTCGTCGTCGGGGATCTTGACGTCGAACTTCTCCTCGGCGGCCACGACGACCTCGACCATGGAGAGCGAGTCGACGTCGAGGTCGTCGACGAACGACTTGTCGAGCTGCACGTCGTCGGCGGGAATGCCGGCCACCTCGTTGACGATGTCGGCGAGGTCGGCGCGGATCTCCTCAGTGGTTGCCATTGGGGGGAACTCCTTCGTTGGTTGACGCTGTTGCGGTGGTGGGTGGTGCTTCGTGCACCGGCCGCGTCGACGACCGGG
>DASSQL010000495.1:0-9491 GCA_035702525.1 Ornithinibacter sp.
GCCGCACGCCGCTGAACTACGCGCTCCTCGACGGGCACGTCTACCTGCTCTCCGGTTTCGGCAGCCGGGCCGACTGGTACCGCAACCTCGAGGCCGACGACAGGGTGTCGCTCGCCCTGCCCGGCCGCGTCGTCGAGGGCACTGCGGCACCGGTGCTCGACCCGACCGAGGCCGAGCGGGCCGCGCTGGCCGTGGCGCGCAACTGCGGCTTCGCCCTGGTCTTCGAGGGCCTGAACCCGCTGACGGTGAGCGACGACCGGCTGCGGGCCCAGCTCGCCGGCCGGCCCGTCGTGCGGGTCACCGCCCCCGAACCCGTGCGCCCCGGGCGCCACGACCCGGGCTCGCCGTGGTGGGTGGTCCCCCGCGCGCTGGGTCTGGTCGCCGTCGCGGGCGCCGCCCGAACCCTCAGCGGACGGGGAGGCCGTCCGCGCGCAGGGCGTCCTTGACCTGGCCGATGGTCAGCTCGCCGAAGTGGAAGACGCTGGCGGCGAGCACGGCATCCGCCCCGGCCCGCACGGCGGGCGCGAAGTGGCCCAGGGCGCCGGCGCCGCCCGAGGCGATGACGGGCACGGTCACCTCGGCGCGCACGAGCCGGATCAGCTCGAGGTCGAAGCCGTCCTTGGTGCCGTCGGCGTCCATCGAGTTGAGCAGGATCTCGCCCGCCCCGAGCTCCTCGGCCCGCACGCACCACTCGACGGCGTCGATGCCGGTGCGGGTGCGGCCGCCGTGCGTGGTCACCTCGAACCCGCCGGTCGGCCGGCCGTCGTCACCGCGCCGCCGACGCACGTCGGCCGACAGCACCAGCACCTGCGCGCCGAACCGGTCGGCCGTCTCGGCGATCAGCGCCGGGCGCGCGATGGCGGCGGTGTTCACGCCGACCTTGTCGGCACCGGCCCGCAGCAGCCGGTCGACGTCGTCGACGGTGCGCACCCCTCCCCCGACCGTCAGCGGGATGAAGACCTCCTCGGCCGTGCGGGCGACGACGTCGAACATCGTGGCCCGGTCACCGCTGCTCGCGGTGACGTCGAGGAAGGTGAGCTCGTCGGCGCCCTCCTCGCCGTAGCGGCGGGCCAGCGCGACCGGGTCACCGGCATCACGCAGGTTCTCGAAGTTGACGCCCTTGACGACCCGACCGTCGTCGACGTCGAGGCACGGGATGACGCGGACCGCCACGGACATGCACCCAACCTACCCAGCACTAGAGTCGCGCCCATGGCCCTCCCGCCGGTCGAGCAGACCGGGCCCGTCGACCACGCCGACCCTGCCCTGGTCACGGCGGTCGTCCAGGCGGCCCGTGCGGCCTCACCGGTGGCCGGCGCGACGGTCGTCGTGGCCGTCGACGGCCGCAGCGGCTCGGGCAAGACCCTGCTCGGCACCGCCGTGGCGCGGGCGCTGGCCTGTCCGGTCGTGCACCTCGACGAGGTCTACCCGGGGTGGGACGGCCTCGAGGCCGGCGTCGACCTGGTGACCACCCACGTGCTCGAGCCGCTGGCCCGCGGCGAGCACGCGGCCTACCCGCGGTGGGACTGGATGCGCTCCCGCCCCGGGCGCACGATCCCGGTGGATGCCGGCACCCACCTCGTGCTCGAGGGCTGCGGCGCGCTCGTCCCCCCGGCGGCGGCGTTCGCCGCGGTGCGCGTGTGGGTCGACGCACCGACCGAGCTGCGCAAGGAGCGCGCGCTGTCGCGCGACGGCGAGACCTACGCCCCGCACTGGGACCGCTGGGCCGCCCAGGAGGACGCCGTGTACGGCGACGCGCGCCCGTGGGAGAGCGCCGACCTCGTGCTGAGCACGGAGGCCCGGTGAACCTCGACGACCTGCGCCCCGAGGTCGAGCGCCGGCTCGGGCGGCTGCGCACCCGGTGGGTCTTCCTCCTGCAGATCGGGGTCGGCGTGCTCGTCGCCTGGCTCGTCGCGAGCAGGCTGCTGGGCCACGCCACCCCGTTCTTCGCGCCGGTCACGGCGATCCTCTGCCTCGGCCTGACCTACGGACAGCGGCTGCGGCGCATCGTCGAGGTGACCGTCGGCGTGGCGATCGGTGTGCTCGTCGGCGACCTCATCGTCACCGTGCTCGGCGCCGGCCCGTGGCAGATGGCCGTCGTCGTCGTGCTGGCGATGGCCATCGCGATCGTCGTGTCGTCGGGGCAGCTGCTCGTCATCCAGGCCGGCGTGCAGTCGGTCTTCATCGTGGCCCTGGTGGCCAGCCAGAGCGCCGCCGTCTCACGCTGGCTCGACGCCCTGGTCGGCGGTCTGGTGGCGCTGGCCATCGGGGTGATCGCGCCCACCTCGCCGGTGCGCCGACCGCGCGACGAGGCGGCCCGCACGGTGCGCCGGATCGCCTCCACGCTGCGCGACGTGGTGGCCGCCCTGCGCCGCAACGACCGGGTGCTGGCGACCGCGGCCCTCGAGGAGGCCCGGTCGATCGAGGGCCAGCTCGGCGAGCTGCGCACCGCCGCGGCCGAGGGGGTGGCCGTCGTGCGGCAGTCGCCGCTGCTGCGTGGGCACGGCCCCGCCGCCGAGGCCGCCTCCGCGCTGGTCGTGCCGCTCGACCACTGCGTGCGCAACCTGCGCGTGCTGGCGCGGCGGGCCTCGGTGGCGGTGGCGCGCCAGGAGGCGGTGCCAACCCACTACGTCGACCTCGTCGAGGCGCTGGCCGACGCCGCCGAGGACCTCGCCCGGGTGCTCGACGAGCACGCGACCCCCTCCGCCGCGCGCCGGGTGCTGGAGCGCGTCGCGGGGCTGTCGGCGCGGGTCGACCCCACCGCCGGGCTGTCCGCGGAGATGATCCGGGGTCAGGTTCGCTCGATGGTCGTCGACCTGCTCGTCGTGGCCGGGGTCGACGACGACGAGGCGCTGCAGATCGTGCCCGAGTCCCACCTGCCCTGACCGCCGTGGAATGCTCGGGTCGGTGACCACCAGCCCGGACGCCACCGTGCCCCGACACCCGCACGGCGCGCCGACCTGGGCCCTGGTCACCGCGCTGGTCCTCGTCGCGGCGAACCTGCGCACGCTGATGGCGAGCCTGCCGCCGCTCGCCGAGACGATCCGGGCGGACCTGGGCCTGAGCAGCGCCTGGATGGGCGTGCTCACCACGCTGCCGGTGCTGTGCATGGGGCTGCTGGCGCCGGTCGCGAACCAGGTGGCCCGCCGGGTCGGCACCGCCACGGCCGTCGGCGGCGGCATCACCCTGGTGCTCGCCGGGCTCGTGCTGCGCGGTCTGGGCGGCGGCCAGGTGTGGTCGCTGTACGCCGGCACGGTCGTGGCCGGGGCGGGGATCGCGCTGGCCGGCACGCTGCTGCCGGGGGTGGTCAAGGCGGTCTTCCCGGCCCGGCGCGCGGGGATGGGCACCGGGCTGACGATGGTCGCGATGATGGGGCTGGCCGGGGTCGCCTCGGCCGCGGCGGTACCGCTGGCCGACGCGCTCGGCGGCTGGTCGGCATCCCTGCTCGCCTGGGCGCCGCTCGCGGCCCTGGCCGTTCTCGCCTGGGTGCCGGTGGCCCGGGCGGTGCGGCGGCACGCCGTGCCCGACGCGCCACCCACCGAGGACGTCTCGCACGCCCTGCCGTGGGCGAGCCTGACCGCCTGGCTGCTGGCCCTCTTCCTCGCCTGCCAGTCGTGGCAGTTCTACTCGTCGCTGGCCTGGCTGGCCCCGACCTACGAGTCGGTCGGCTGGACCGCCCGCGACGCCGGCCTGCTGATGGCCGTGTTCACCGGTGCCCAGCTCGTCTCGGGCCTGGTCGCCCCGGCGATGCTCGACCACGTGGGTGACGCGCGTGTGCTCCTCGTCGGCGCAACCCTGCTCAGCGGCTCCGGCGAGCTCGGGGTGTGGCTGGCCCCGGAGGCGGCGCCGTGGGCCTGGGCCCTGCTGCTCGGCGCGGGGCAGGGCGCCTGCTTCGCACTGGGGCTCGCGCTGCTCGTGCGCTACGCGGCCACGCCCCGCGACAGCGCCCGGCTCACCGCCATGGCCTTCCTCGTCAGCTACACGATCGCCGCGTTCGGCCCCACGACGATGGGTGCGGTCGAGGACGTCACCGGCAGCTTCGCGGTGCTCTGGGCGCTGTTGGTCGTCGTGGCCGTGCCCCAGCTGGTCCTCGCCCTGCGGCTGCGGCCGGGGCTGCCTCGGGTGGGGGCCGACGAGGCGGCGCGGCAGCCGGTCAGCCCCTGAGGTCGCGCAGCTGGCCGGTGTGGGCCGGCAGGTGCACGCTCGCCTGGGTGTCGCCGGCGAGCCGGCCCCACGGCACGGGACCGTCGAGCACGAGCTCGCCGTCGTGGAACAGCCGGCAGGGCACCGCGGTGGCGAGCTGGTCGGGGTCGAGCCGGGCGGTGGCCGCCATCGCCACCTCGGCGAGCTCGCGGCCACGCGCCACCAGCGCCGCGAGGTCGCCGGTCGCCGCGACCCAGTCGGTGAGCACCTGCGGGTCCTGGCAGGTGACGTTGCCGAAGGCCGGGTCGGTGCGCCCGTGCACCAGCGCGTGCGAGACCGCGGTCATCGCGAGGTCGTTGAGGGCGACGTGGGCGAGCACCCGGGAGGCGTCCCACTCCCCCGCCGGCGGCTCGCCGAAACCCCCGCGCTCGGCCTCGGCGAAGAACGCGGCGTAGGCCGCGGCGACGGGCGTGAGGTCGACGGCATCCGGGCGGGCGTCGGCGACGTCGGCGAAGTGGTCGAGCACGTGGCCCCAGGCGCCGGGGCCGACGTAGCCGTGGCGACGCAGCATCGCGCTCTCGCCGAACCGCTCCCAGCCGCGGTGCTCGATCTCGACGCGCGTGCCGCCACCCTCGGACGCCGTGAACCGCACCTCGACCTCGGACGCGTCGTCGGCGTCGCCGCCGGGGTGCCAGGTGAGCACGAGCCGGTAAGGGGGCTCCCAGGCGAGCACCTCCCCCCAGACGCTGGTGCGGCCGTCGACCGCGCGCTCGACGAGGCGGCCGTCCTCGAAGGCGACGGCACCGGCATCCGGGCCGAACAGCCCGTGCGTCGGCAGCGGCCACCACGCGCCGATCTGGCGGGTGAAGACGGCGAAGGTCTGGTCGACCGGGCGGGCGACGTGCGCCGACCTCAGGACGGGCGGCGGGGATGCCGTGGGGCGGGTCATGACCGCGCCTCGCCCTCGGCGTGGGCGACGAACGCCGCGAGGGCGTCGTCCCAGAAGCCGTCGACCCAGGCCCGCAGCCCGGCCAGGCCGTCGAGGTCGACCCGGTACAGCCGCCGGGTGCCCTCGGGCCGCACCGTCACCAGCCCGGCGTCGCGCAGCACCCGCAGGTGCTGGCTGACGGCGGGCTGGCTCACCGCGGTGGCGTCGGTCAGCTCACGGACGCTGTGCTCACCGCCGCGCAACAGCTCGAGGACGGCCCGCCGGGTGGGGTCGCCGAGGGCGTCGAGGACACGTGCTTCATCGGCCATCACTTATCATAAGCACAGGCCGATGGATGCCGTCAACCGCGGGCGTTCCAGCGACGGTCGACCAGCCGGGCGAGCCGCAGCGCCTCGTCGCGGGCGAGCTGGCCGTCGGCCCGTTGGATGGCCATCACGGCCAGCTCGTCGCCGTCGTCGAGCTCGACGGTCACCCACGGGGCGCCGTCGGGGAAGCGCACCTCGATGATCTCGTCCCAGGTCACGGTGCGGGTCAGCATGAGGTTGCGCACGGTGAGGCCATCGCCGTCGGGCACCGCCTTGATGCTGGCGTACCGGCCGAGGAAGGCCGCGAGGGCCAGGCCCAGGCCGACCAGGGCGAGCTGGTCGCCGACCTGCCAGACGCCACCGGCCCCCATCCCGATCGCGACGACCGTGCAGACCACCACCGCGACGCCGGCCATGACCAGCGGCAGGACGCGACCGCGACGGGGGCGGAACGGGGCCTCCGGGTCGCTCGGGCTGGGGGGCGGGACGGGCGTCGGGTCGCTCACAGCCGGCAGGCGGTGATGTCGGTGACGAGGATGGCCCGCGCGCCGAGGTCGTAGAGCTCGTCCATGACGGCGTTGGTGCCCGAGCGGGGCACCATCGCGCGCACCGCGAACCAGTCGCGGTTCTGCAGGTGCGACACGGTCGGCGACTCCAGGCCGGGGGTGATCGCGCAGGCGCGGTCGACCAGGGTGGCAGGCACGTCGTAGTCGAGCATCACGTAGTGGCGGGCGGTGATCACGCCGAGCAGCCGGCGGCGCAGCACCTCGACGGCGGCCTGCTCCTCGCTGCCCTCGCGGCGGACCAGCACGGCCTCGCTGCGCAGGATGGGCTCGCCGAAGACCTCGAGGCCCTGCGAGCGCAGGGTCTGGCCGGTCTCGACGACGTCGGCGATGACGTCGGCGACACCGAGGGTGATGGCGGTCTCGACCGCACCGTCGAGGCGCACGACGGAGGCGGAGACCCCGTGGTCGGCCAGGTGCTTCTCGACCAGGCCGGAGTAGCTCGTGGCGACCCGGTGGCCGGCGATGTCGGACATCGCGGTCGCGGTGCCCGGGCGGGCGGCGTAGCGGAAGGTGGAGGCCCCGAAGCCCAGGGCCATCAGCTCGACGGCGGCCGAGCCGGAGTCGAGCAGCAGGTCGCGCCCCGTGATGCCGCAGTCGACGGTGCCGGAACCGACGTAGACCGCGATGTCGCGCGGGCGCAGGTAGAACAGCTCGACGCCGTTGTCGGCGTCGTTGACCACGAGCTCCTTGGGGTCGCGCCGGGTGCGGTAGCCGGCCTCCTTGAGCATGGCGGCCGCGGGCTCGGACAGGGATCCCTTGTTGGGGACGGCGATGCGCAGCATGGGTCGTGTGCTCCGGGTCAGAGGTGGGTGTAGACGTCGTCGGGCGAGATGTCGCAGGCGAGCATGAGCACCTGCAGGTGGTAGAGCAGCTGGCTGATCTCCTCGGCCGTGCGCTCGGTGCCCTCGTGCTCGGCGGCCATCCAGACCTCGGCGGCCTCCTCGACGATCTTCTTGCCGATGGCGTGCACGCCGGCGTCGAGGGCGGCCACGGTGCCCGAGCCCTCGGGTCGGGTGCGGGCCTTGTCGGCCAGCTCGGCATACAGGTCGTCGAACGTCTTCACGAGGGACAAGGGTACGGGGGCGAGGGGAGGTCCCCTCGCCCCCGTCCGCGGGCGGTTCCGCTGCTCAGGCGACCGGCGCGGGCTGCTCCACTCCCTCGGCCGACTTCGCTGCCTCGGCGCGGGTCACCTTGACCCACTGGAAGAAGCCGTAGAGGACGAACATGCCGTAGAAGGTGTACATCACGGCGGTCGGCACGTACCCGGTGGCGAAGCCGAGCGGGACGCCGACGAGGTCGACCGCGATCCAGGCCAGCCAGAACTCGTTCCAGCCGCGGGCCATCGCGTAGGTCGCGGCGATCGAGCCGACGAAGATCCACGCGTCGCACCAGTAGAACCACCACTGCGGCGTGAAGAACGGGTTCGGCGAGGCCTGCCACAGGGCCACGAAGGCCTGGTGCACGATCACGGTGCCGACCAGCCAGCCGACGACCAGCAGGAGGCGCTCGCGCTGGGTCATCCAGCGGGGGACGATCGCGGGGGCGTCGACGTCCGCGCCCATGGCCCTGCGGTGCTGCGCCCAGCGCACCCAGCCGTAGATGCTGACGATGATGAAGAAGACCTGGCGGCCGGACTGGCCGTACAGGGGGATCCGCTGGTCGGCTCCGAAGGCGGCGCCGACGTAGACGAAGAACAGCATGATGTTGGCGATGATGCCGACCGGCCAGGCCCACACCAGCCGCTTCATGCCGAGATAGGCGGAGGCGATACCGATCGAGACGCCGATCAGCTCGAGCCAGTGCAGCTGGTACGAGCCGATGGGGATGGCAGCGTCGATGATCTGCTGGAAGAAGTTCTGCGGCGCATCAGTGGCCGCGACGAGGGTGTTCATCAGAGGTGTTCGTCCTTTGGGGTTCGTTGTGCTTCTCGGACGAACTCCGGGGAACGTGCACCACGGACGTCCCGGGGGTCGACAGACCTCCGGTACAACCGTCGTACGTGCTTCCTACCATCCGGACTTTCACCGTCGGTCCAGGATTTTCACCTGGTCAACCGGCCGCTGGCTGCGGTCGGGTCGCGGACTGTCACCGCCGGCTCGGAGTTTCACCGACCCCGGAGCACGTGCACAGCAGTATGCCGCACCTCGCCGTCGAACGTTCCTCGCGTCTTCCTGTGCGTTCACTCACCCGTCGGGCCCGGCCGGGCCGGTGGAAACCCCGGCGTGGCGACAACCCTCGACGACGGACGCATCCGTGGCTCTTTACCGGCGGACAGGGCGCATCATGGTCCACGTCGACGAGGAGGAGCAGCACGATGGCGACCGGTGGGGCATCGGACGTGACGGTCAACGGCCAGACCCTCGGTCTCGCCGGCACCGACCCGTGCACCAACGCCCTCGACTGGTTGCGCGCCCGCGGGCTGACGGGTGCCAAGGAGGGGTGCGCCGAGGGCGAGTGCGGCGCCTGCGCGGTCATGCTGGCCCGGCCGGACGGCGCCGGGGGCACCCGCTGGGCGGCGGTCAACTCGTGCCTCCTGTCCGCCTGCTCTCTCGCGGGCCAGGACGTCATCACCGCGGAGGGCCTGGGCTCCCCCGAGTCGCTGCACCCCGTGCAGTCGGAGATGGCGGTGCGTGGCGGGTCCCAGTGCGGTTACTGCACACCGGGGTTCGTCTGCTCGATGGCGGCCGAGTACTACCGCGGCGACCGACGGCCCACGGCGGTCGACGGCACCGGTGGCCCGCCGCGGCCGGCCCACGGCGACCTCGGCCCCAACGGTTTCGACCTGACGGCGATCTCGGGCAACCTGTGTCGCTGCACGGGGTACCGCCCCATCCGCGACGCCGCCTTCGCCCTCGGGTCCCCCACGACCGACGACCCGATGGCGGCTCGGCTGCGTGACCCGGCACCTGCCGCCACCCCCACCCGCGTCGACGGGGTGTCGGGGTCCTACGTCCGGGCCGGCGACCTCGCCCGGGTGCTGGAACTGCTGCGGCAGCAGCCGGACGCGGTCCTCGTCGCGGGCTCGACCGACTGGGGGGTCGAGGTCAACCTGCGAGGTGTCCGGGCCCCGCTCGTCATCGGCATCGGCCACCTCGAGGAGCTGCGGGCCCTGACCCGCGGCCCGGCCCACCTCGAGCTCGGCGCCGCGCTCACCCTCGCCGAGCTCGAGCGCGACCTCGCCGGCAGCGTCCCCCTGCTCGACGCGGTCCTTCCCCAGTTCGCGTCCCCCCTCATCCGCAACGCGGCGACGGTGGGGGGCAACCTCGCCACCGGCTCCCCCATCGGCGACCTCGCCCCGGCACTCCTCGCGCTCGAGGCCACGGTCGTGCTCCACGGTCCGGCCGGGGAGCGGCTGGTGCCCCTGGCGGAGTACTTCACCGGATACCGGCGCAGCGTGCGTCGTCGCGACGAGCTCATCCGGGCGGTCCGGATCCCCCTTCCGCTCAGCGAGGTCACCGCCTTCCACAAGGTCGCCAAGCGGCGCTTCGACGACATCTCCAGCGTCGCGGTCGGCATCGCCCTCGACGT
>DASSQL010000496.1:0-3962 GCA_035702525.1 Ornithinibacter sp.
GCGCCAACGCCACCCCGTGCGCATCGCCGGCACGACCAAGGGCACCGACAGCACCACGACACCGAGCGTGGTGCCCCAGCCGAGCACCCGGATCGCCTCGTCGCTGACCAGTGACGGGGCGACCTCGCCGTCGACGATCGAGCCGTACCAGAGGTACGACACCAGCACGACGATCGAGGAGGCCAGCGGGGCCAGCGCGGCCGCCAGGAAGCGCCGGTGGGCCTGGAGCATCCCGGTGAGGATGATGCCCAGGCCGTAGAGCGGCACCTGAACCGCGAAGATCCGCAGCAGCATGGCCGCCACCTCGGCGGCCCGCGGGTCGCTCTGGACGACGAAGAACGACGAGATGGGCGCCGCGAGCAGCCAGAGCAGGACCGACAGCGGCACGAGCACCAGCAGGGTCCACGACAGCAGCACGGATGCCGTGTGGTCGGCCCGGTCGCGCTCCCCCGCCCCCAGCCGCTGGGCGATGAGCGGGACGGCCACCGCCGCGAGGATGCCGCCCGCCGCGATCTCGAACATCACGTTCGGGATGGCGTTCACGCTCTGGTAGATCCCGGCCACGCCGCCGGTGCGCACCGAGTCGGTGAACACCAGGATCCGGGCGAAGCCCGCGATCCTGGCGAGCAGGGTCGTGACCGCGATGAGCCCGGCGGCCCCCGCGATCGTGGAGGCGAAGCGTCGACCCGTCATCGTGCGGGCCGGCCCCAGGCGTCGAGCTCGCGCAGCCCGGGGGTCGACTCGATGACCCGGGTGAACGAGACCTTCTCCGAGGCCAGGGTGAGTCCGGCGAGCACGACGAGCGCGGCCAGGCGCCCCCGGCGTCCCGTGCTGCCCAGCAACGCGGTGCCCACGAGCGCCCCCGCGGCGTTGGCACCGGTGTCGCCGAGCATCGCGGTTCCAGCGAGGTCGGGGCCCAGCACGCCGAGCGCGGCTCCTGCCGCGGCGGCGGCGCGGGGTGCGGTGGCTCCCCCGCCCAGGAGAAGTGGCAGCGCGGCGAGCACGGTGACCTTCAGCGCCCGACCGGGGCGCAGGTCGAGCAGGTTGGCCAGGTTTGCGGCTCCGGCGACCACGGCCCCGCCGACGACGGTGTCGAAGGTGGCCACGTCGTCGCGGCCGCGGTCGGCGAGGGCTGCCGCGACCAGGCCGGTGGCGCCGATGCCGACGATCTTGACCAGCCCGGTCGTGACCTTGCCGTGGGCGGCGGCACCGAGGTGGCCCTTCAACCCCTTGCTGGCACCGTCACCGGCGAGGTCGTCGAGGGCGCCGAAGGCACCGGAGCCCACGACGGCCACCACGCCGGCCGGGCCGCTCGTGGCCGCGCCGAGCGCGGCCCCCGCGACGTAGGACGGCCCCTCGAGGAGCGTGACGGTGTCACCGGCGTGGTTGGTGCGCTCCCAGCGGGGCGAGCGCACTCGTGTGGTGAGCACGCGGTGCGCGGCGTACGAGCCGGCCGCGGCGAGGGCTCCCGCCGCGAAGGTCGCGACCCGGCTCACGAGCCCGGGAGCGGTGCGTAGGGTGCGTCGGCCCCGGAGGCCAGACCGTACTGCCCGACGTCGCCGGCCGCCTGTTCCTTCAGGGCGTGCACGACACTCGCCTGGCCCATCGCGCCGCCCGCGTTGTCGACGGTGGAGACCCCCTTGGTGGCGGTGGCGTCGTTGCGCAGGGTCTCGATGACCGACACTCCGTCAGCGGCCGTGGTCGCCTCCGCTGCCACCAGCGCGCCGGACGACCGGGTGTCGAGGGCGATGACGAGGTCGACCCACCGGTCGGCCGCCTGCTGCCGGGCGTCACCGTCGCCCTGGGTGGTCACCCCGGACACCACCACGACCAGGTCCGCGAGCTCGAACCCCTCGGTGTCGATCTTGATCAGGTCGGCACCGGCCAGGGCGTCGAGGGCCTTCTGGGCGGTGGCCGGCGCGATCGCCCGGGACGGGTCGTCGGCCGGCACGGTGAGCAGGCTGGCGAGCAGCACGTCGCGGGGGGCCACCGACCCGCTGTCCGAGACGTCGACCCCGGCCTGGCCGGCCGCCGCGGTCACCGCCGCGTCACGCGAGGCCGCGGTGGCCTCGTCGAGGGTCACCCAGTCCTCGCTCACCGAGGTCGTCGACACGACGGACGCACCGGAGGAGCGCAGCGTGGCGGCGGTCGCCTCGGACACCGCGGCATCCGACCCGGGGAGCACGACGAGCGCGACCCGGCGGTCCTGGAGCACGCCGGCGAGCATGATCGGGTTGGTCTCGGCGATGTAGGAGTCGCGCGCCTCGGACGCGGCGTTGGCCTCCTGCAGCTGCTTGTTGAGGTCGGCCTTGTCCTGGCGCAGCCCCGCGAGCTCCTTGTTCAGGGTGGCCCCGAGCTCGCCCTTGAGCGGGCCCGCACCGAGCACGATCCCCACGGCGAGGGCCAGGAAGATCGAGACGATGGAGACGAGGTGGTACCGGAAGTCGATCAACCGAACACTCCTTGGATGGACGACCACAGGTCGTCGATGCGGGCCCCGAGCACCTGCAGGAGGGCGCGACCGCCGTCCGTGGACCACAGGGCGGCGCCGAGGGCGAGCAGCCCCACGATGAGCATGAGGACGAGGCTGAAGCTGGAGATGCGGGCCCGGTAGAGCCGGCTGACGCCCTTGGCGTCGACGAGCTTGCCGCCCACCCGCAGCCGGGTCAGGAAGGTGCTGGCCATGCCGGAGCGGCCCTTGTCGAGGAACTCGACCAGGGTGACGTGGGTGCCCACGGCGACGATGAGCGAGGCGCCCTTGTCGTCGGCCAGCAGCATCGCGACGTCCTCGCTGGTACCGGTGGCCGGGAAGACCACGGGCTCCACCCCGAGCGCCCGCACCCGCTCGAGGCCCGGGGCCCGGCCGTCGCGGTAGGCGTGCACGACGATCTCGGCACCGCAGCGCAGTGCGTCGTCGGACACCGAGTCCATGTCGCCGACGATCAGGTCGGGCTGGTGGCGGGCCTCGATCAGCGCGTCGGCGCCGCCGTCGACCCCGATCAGGATCGGCTTGTACTCGCGGATGTAGTGGCGCAGCGTCTGCAGGTCGTCCTTGTAGTGGTAGCCGCGCACCACGATCAGGGCGTGCCGGCCGTCGAGGTCGGTGCGGATGTCGGGCACACCGACCCCGTCGAAGAGCAGCTCGCGCTCCTTGCGCAGGTAGTCCATCGTGTTCTGCGCGAACGCCTCGAGCTGGTCGGACAGGCCGGCCCGGGCGAGCGTCATGGCCTCCTGGACGGCGTCGTTGTCGAGCACGGTCGCCGTGGTGACGGTGTTGTCGGCGGTGCGCACCGCCCCGGCCTCGAGGGTGAGCTCGGTGCCGTCCTTGATCGCCATGGCGTCGGGCCCGGCCTGGTCGTACAGCGGGATGCCCGCGGCCACCAGGATCTCCGGGCCGAGGTTCGGGTAGCGCCCGGAGATCGACGACGACGCGTTGACCACGGCCGCGGGCTTGCACGCGACGAGGGCCTCGGCACTGACCCGGTCGAGGTCCTCGTGGTCGATGACCGCGATGTCGCCGGGGCGCAGCCGCTTGGTGAGGTCCTTGGTGCGTCGGTCGACGCGTGCAGGACCGCTCAGCCCGGGTCGGGGGCCGCGGTTGCTGCGGGCGGGAAGGCGGATGGACATCTGCACCATCGTGCCACGTCGGGCTAGGCCCGGGCGCGCGCCATCAGGTCTCGCGCGTGCTCCAGTGCGGCGTCGGTGCCGGACCCGCCGAGCATGCGGGCCAGCTCGGCGACGCGCTGCTCCCCCTCGACCTCGTGCACCCCGCTGCGGGTGACGTGCCCGTCGTCGGACCGCTCGACGACCAGGTGCCGGTCGGCGTGCGCGGCGACCTGCGCGAGGTGGGTGACCACGACGACCTGGGCGTGCCGGGCCAGCGCCGCCAGCCGGGCGCCGACGTCGAGGGCGGCGCGACCGCCGACCCCGGCATCCACCTCGTCGAAGACGAAGGTCGGCAC
>DASSQL010000497.1:0-2585 GCA_035702525.1 Ornithinibacter sp.
CGAAGCCGCGCCGCTCGTCGTGATCCGCAGCCCGAACATCTGGGACACCCCGGAGGTCTACGAGCTGGAGAACCTCGCGTCCGACCGGGCCGGGGTCATCGACACCACGATCGACGCCCTGCACCCGCTCGACGGAGCGGACCTGCTCGACATCGGGTGCGGCACAGGCTTTCACCTCCCCCGGCTGGCCGCCCGCGGTGCCCGGGTCGTCGGCGTCGAGCCGCACCTGCCGCTCGTCGCCCACGCGCGGGCCTGGCTGTCGGATGCCGGACCGGCGCAGGCCGGGCCGACGAACGCCGGGCCGGGCACGGCATCCGTGCTCGCCGGCGACGCCGAGGCGCTGCCGCTGGCGGACGCGAGTGTCGATGTCGTGCACGCGCGCTGGGCCTACTTCTTCGGTGCCGGCTGCGAGCCGGGGCTGGCCGAGGTCGAGCGGGTGCTGCGCCCGGGCGGCATCGCCGTGGTCGTCGACAACGACGTCACCCGGTCGACCTTCGGCGCCTGGTTCCGGCGCTCGTACCCCGCCTACGATCCGGTTGCGGTGCAACGGTTCTGGGACCGGCGGGGCTTCACGACCGAGCACCTCACCATCGCGTGGACGTTCGACCGTCGCGACGACCTCGAGGCCGTGGCCCGCATCGAGCTGCCACCCGGCCCGGCCGACGAGGTGCTCGCCGCCCACCAGGGGCTGGTCGTCGACTACGCCGTGGCCCTGCGGTGGAGGCGGTTCGGACACCCCCGGGGGGTGTGAGGACGGTCCCATCCGCGCAGCCCCTGGCGCGCGGGGTGGGACGATGGGCCCTGCAGGGAGACCACCGACCGGAGGCAGACCGTGGGTACGAGGACGGACGTCGAGTTCCCCACGTCACTCACCCTTCCCGTCACGGGGATGACCTGCGCGTCCTGCGAGAAGCGGGTCCGCAAGGCCCTGCGGACCGTGCCCGGCGTGCAGTCGGTGCGGGTGTCCGCCGCCCGGGGAACCGCCACGGTGCGCGGCGACGCCCCGCTCGACCGCGACCTGCTCGACGCCGCGGTCCGCTCCGCCGGCTACGAGCCCGGAACCACCCCCTGGCTGACCCGCGACCCGTCGGTGTGGCGCACCGTGGTCGTCGCCGCGGTCGCGATCGGCGTGCTCGTCGTGCTGGCGTCCGGTGCCGGCCTCGCCGACCTCACCTCCGGGCTGTCCGACCCGGGCCGTGGCGGCCTGCTCTTCGTGCTCGTCCTCGGCCTCACGGCCGGCGTCTCCACCTGCATGGCCATGGTCGGCGGGCTGGTGCTCGGGTTCTCGGCGTCGCACGCCGCCTCGCTGGCCGCCCGGGGTGAGACCGGGCTGCCGTTCGCCACCCGGATGCGCCCCCAGCTGGCCTTCAACGCCGGGCGGATCATCGGGTTCGGCGCCCTCGGCGCCCTGCTCGGCGCCCTCGGCTCGACGATGAGCCTGCCCACCCGGGTGACCGGGGTGCTGGTGCTCGTGGTCGCGGTCGTCATGTTCCTGCTCGGCGTCCGGCTCACCGGGGTGTCACCGCGGGTGGCCGCGTGGTCGCCCCGCCTCCCCTCGGGGCTCGGCCGGCTGCTCGGCATCGAGGACGCGGCGCAGGCCGGCTACAGCCACTGGCGCACCGCGCTGGTCGGCGCCGCCACCTTCTTCCTGCCCTGCGGCTTCACCCAGGCCGCGCAGGTGTACGCACTGTCGACGGCATCACCGTTGGCGGCCGGCGCCATCATGGCCACCTTCGCCGTCGGCACCACGCCCGGGCTGCTCGCCCTCGCCTCGGTGCCCGAGGTCACGAGCGGCCGTCGCCAGGCCACCGTGCTGCGCGTCGTCGGTGTGCTCGTGCTGGCGTTCGCCCTGCTCAACGTCTCGAGCAGCCTGAACCTGCTCGGGCTGTCAGGTGGCGCGGCGACGGCGGTGGGCACCACGGCATCCGCGAACGTCACCGTCAGCAACGGCGTCCAGACCGTGCGGATGACCCAGGGGGCGGGGGGCTACGAGCCCGCGGACACCGTGATCTACGCCGGGATGCCGACGACGTGGCTGATCGAGGGCACCTCGAAGTTCGACTGCAGCGCGGCGCTGCGGGTGCCCGACCTCGGGATCTCGGTCAACCTCGCGGAGGGCGTCAACACCGTGCCGCTACCGGCCATGGATGCCGGGACGGTGCACTTCACCTGCGTGATGGGCATGTACTCGGGCAACCTCCACGTCGTCGACCCACCCGCCGCCTCCGCCTCGACCGGCGTCGGGGGTGCCGGGGGCTCGTCGTGAACCGCGGGCTGCGGCCGGTCGACGCCGTGATGTTCGCGTTCTACCTGCTCCTGCTGGTGCTCGCCGCGATCGGCGGCATCCGCACGGCCGTGTGGCTCCTCGCGCTGGGCCTGTCGGTGGTCTGCGCGGCGCTGTGGGTGGTCGCACGCCTCGAGCTCGGCCAGTCGTTCTCGGTCGGGGCGGAGGCGAACGAGCTCGTCACCACCGGGCTGTACCGGCACGTCCGCAACCCGATCTACGTCTTCGGCACGGCCGCGTTCCTGCTCGTGCTGCTGTCCCTGCAGGGCTGGCAGGCGCTGGTCGTCTGGGCCGTGCTGGT
>DASSQL010000498.1:0-4119 GCA_035702525.1 Ornithinibacter sp.
TCGACGTCGGCGAGGTAGGCGGTGACCGCGGCCCGCATCCGCTCACGCCACTCGCGCGACTGCTGCCCGTCGCGGAAGCCCACGTCGATCCAGGAGCGGTCGACCAGGCCGGCCCCGGCGGCGGGGGTGCGCACCGGGAGGTCCCACCAGTCGCGCAGCGCGTTGTGCACCGCGTTGCCGAGCGAGGTGTGGGCGCGCTGACGGCGCTTCTCGGGCGCGGGCCGGTCGAGGTACTGCAGCCGGTACCGGCGCGGGCAGTCGAGGAAGGCGAGCAGCTTGCTGGGGCTCGCGGCGTACAGGGGCGCGGGCATGCCCGGGAACTGCTGCTGGGCCGGCGGCACGCTCACGGCCCCGACGCTAGCCGCTGCCACCGACCGCACCCGGATGCCGCCCCGAGGGACCGCGTGAACGGGTGTCGGTTCGGGGCCGGGACCTGACACACTGTGCGGCGATGGCCATCAGCGCGTTCGACCTCTTCTCCGTGGGCATCGGCCCCTCCAGCTCGCACACCGTGGGGCCGATGCGGGCCGCCCACACCTTCGCCCAGGGCCTGCGCACGGCCGGCATCCTCGAGCAGGTGGGGCGGGTGCGGGCCGAGCTGTTCGGCTCGCTCGGTGCGACCGGCCACGGGCACGGCTCGGTCAAGGCCGTCGTGCTCGGCCTGGAGGGCGAGGCGCCCGAGACCACCGACCCGCGGGCCGCCGACCCCCGCCTCGCGGAGGTGCGGGCCACCGGGCGGCTGCGGCTCGACGGCAGCCACGAGATCGCCTGCGACGTCGACACCGACGTGGTGCTGCACCGCCGCGCGCGGCTGCCCTTCCACTCGAACGGGATGCGCTTCACGGCCTGGTCTGCGGCCGCGCCCTTCGAGGGCGAGGAGCCGCTTCACCAGCGCGAGTACTACTCGGTGGGCGGCGGCTTCGTGCTCGACCAGGACGAGGTCGGCGAGAACGTGATCGTGCCCGACCACACCCCGGTGCGGTACCCGTTCACCACCGGCGACCAGCTGCTCGAGCGGTGCGCGGAGACCGGCCTGCCGATCAGCGGCGTCATGATGGCCAACGAGCTCTCGTGGCGCACCGCGGCCGAGGTGCGCGAGGGCCTGCTGCACCTCTGGGCGGTCATGCAGGAGTGCATCGACAACGGTTGCCGGTCCGAGGGCGTGCTGCCCGGCGGGCTCAAGGTGCAGCGGCGCGCCCCGCGGCTGGCCACCCAGCTGCGCGGTGAGCACCCCGGCGACCCGCTGGCCGCCATGGACTGGGTGACGCTCTACGCGCTGGCCGTCAACGAGGAGAACGCCTCCGGCGGGCGCATCGTCACGGCCCCCACGAACGGTGCCGCGGGCATCATCCCCGCGGTGCTGCACTACTACACCCGCTTCGTGCCCGGTGCCGACGACGAGGGCGTGGTGCGCTTCCTGCTCACCGCCGCCGCGATCGGCAGCCTGTACAAGGAGAACGCCTCGATCTCGGGGGCCGAGGTCGGCTGCCAGGGCGAGGTCGGCTCGGCCTGCTCGATGGCCGCCGGTGCGCTCGCCGAGGTGCTCGGCGGCACCCCCGACCAGGTCGAGAACGCCGCCGAGATCGGCATCGAGCACAACCTCGGCCTGACCTGCGACCCGGTGGGTGGCCTGGTGCAGATCCCGTGCATCGAGCGCAACGCGGTGGCGTCGGTCAAGGCGATCACCGCCGCGCGGATCGCGCTGCGCGGCGACGGCAAGCAGATCGTCTCGCTCGACAAGGCGATCCGGACGATGCGCGACACCGGCCGCGACATGATGGTGAAGTACAAGGAGACCGCCCGCGGCGGGCTCGCCGTCAACGTCATCGAGTGCTGACCACCGCCTCACGACGCGACGTCGTCGACGGACGCGTCGAGGGGCGCGGGGAACGACCGCACCACGGCCGGGGTGGCGAGGTACGCACCGAGCAGTGACACCCCGGTGGCCCGGCAGGCGTCGATGGCCAGCTGGTGCCATCGCCGGTCGGAGTCGGTGAGCAGCACCGACCCGTCGCGGCCGCGCACGAAGAGCAGGGCGCCGCCGCGCTCGGCGAGCATCCGGCAGAGCTGCACGAGGAACGGGCGGAACTCCTCGGGTCGCACGCCGTCGTCGACGTCGTTGACGACCGCCGGCCGGCCCATCGTCAGGTCGGGTTCGGTGAGGACCAGGCCGATGCAGCCACCGACCCGGTCGCGGTGACCGACCACGAGGTCGGCCACGTCGGCCGCGAGCCCGGGGGTGTCGAGCGGGAGGTCGGGCCAGTTCTCGGGGAGGTCGTCGAAGCTCATGGCCCCAGCCTGCCGAGGTTCGCCGGACCGGCCGCGGAGTTTTCCACAGCCCCTCCCCGGCAACCCGTGACACCGGCGAACGACGGTGTCACGCGGATGGCGTGGCACGTCATCCGCGTCCTAAGTTGGCTGCCATGTCCGTCGACGACGCCCACACCCGCCCCGCCGGCACCAGTGACGCCACCGTCGCCGCGCTCGGCAAGCTCTCCGAGGCCCTCGAGGTCGTCGAGGACGCCCGCGGCCAGCTCTACGACTTCCACCGCAAGTGCGGCATGGCCGACCTCGCGCTGGGCGACGCTGTCGAGATGCTCCGCGATGCCGGCCACGGCGAGCTGGCCGACCGCATCGACACCGACCTCGTCGGGCGCAACATCCTCGCCGGGCGCTGGTCGTTCCAGGTCGTGGAGGAGTACGACGACGGCTACTACGCGGCGTTCAAGGACCACGAACGGGCCGCCCGAGACGAGCTGATGGGCGGCAAGCGGCACGTGTTCGAGGCGGAGATGAAGCAGGACCGCCGCACCCACGGCCGCCCGGGCCACGCGGCCACCCCGGCGGACAGCAGCAGGGCATGACCGGCTGGCCGGAACCACCGTTCGTCGGCTCCGAGACCGACACGCTGCTCGGCTCGCTGGAGCGGCAACGGGCGACCTTCGCGTTCAAGTGCGCCGATCTCGACGCCGCCGGCCTGCGCGCGAGCGTCGGCGCCTCGTCGGTCACCCTCGGCGGCCTGCTCAAGCACCTGGCCTACATGGAGGACATCAACGTCACTGGTGAGCTGGCCGGGCGCGAGCTGCCGGCGCCGTGGTCCGACCTGCCGGCAGAGGGTCGTGGCGAGCTGGTCTGGCGGTCGGCCGCCGACGACGACCCCGAGACCCTCTACCGGCTGTGGGGCGAGGCCGTGGGGCGCTCGCGGGAGGTGTTGCGCGAGGTGCTCACGGTCGGCGGACCGGACACCACGTACCTCTCCAGCGGCGAGCCCAGCACCGTGCGGCGCCTGCTCGTGGACCTGATCGAGGAGTACGGCCGGCACACCGGGCACGCCGACCTGGTGCGGGAGGCCGTCGACGGGCGCGTGGGTGAGGACCCGCCGGGCCGACCCTTCCCGTACGCCCTGGGCTGACCGCCGTCCGGGGCGCACCGTTTGCGCGAGGGCCGCGACGGGTACGACCACCCCGAAGCGCTCGGGTGCACCTCACCCGCGCCTGGCGAGGAGAAGACCATGGGAAACATCATCTGGATCGTCATCGCGGTCGTCGTCGTGGCCGCCGTCATCGCGTTCGTCGTGTCCCGGTCCGGCGCGCGTCGGGTCGAGGCCGACCGGGCGCAGGCCGCCGAGATCCGGGAGAAGGCCGTCGAGCACGACCGCCGGCTGCGCGAGGACGAGGCGCGCGCGACCGAGGCCGACGCGAAGGCGCAGATGGCCCGGGCCGAGGCCCAGAAGCGCGAGCTCGAGGCCGAGCGGCTCAGCACCGAGGCCGACAGCCGTTCGGAGCGTGCCGACGCGGCGCGGCGTGAGCGCGACGAGCAGCTGCGCCTCGCCGACCTGCGCGACCCCGACGTGGAGACCGACCAGGACGGCAACCGCCTCGACGGGCGCACCGACCGCGACGGCCTGGACACCCCCGCCGACCACCACGGCCGCGAGGGCGGCGTCGACACCGTCGGGCGCGACACCGTCGGGCGCGACACCGTCGGGCGCGACGACGCGTCCGCCGACGGGTCCGACCCGACCCTCGACGAGCGCGCCGACTCCGCCCAGCCGCCGCGCGGCTGACCCGTCACCCGGCTCGCCCTCATGCTACGGGCGGCCGGACAGGCGGATGCCGC
>DASSQL010000499.1:0-17645 GCA_035702525.1 Ornithinibacter sp.
GAGGGCTTCGTCGCGTGCGCCGGCGCGGCGCAGCGTGGAGCGGATCGACGGGGCGGTGAGGAAGCCCTCCGCGCTGCCCGCCGCGATACCGACGCGCGGTAGGTCCGAGGAGTACTCGAAGCAGATGAAGCGCGGCTGCCAGTCGGGCAGGTACTTGGCGTTGGAGCGGTACAGCGACTCCAGCTGCCAGTTGCGGCTGGCGAGCAGCAGGGCCTGCCGGCCCAGCCGGGCCAGCGGCCCGGCGCCGAGCTCCTCGCCGCGGGTGAAGGCCTCGCGGAACATCGCGAAGTTCAGCGACACCCGACGCACGGCGAGGCGCGGAGCCTGCTCCGCGAGCGACGCGACGAGCAGCTCGACCAGCCCGTTGTCGGCCGTGGGGTCACGCCGCATCAGGTCGAGCGACAGCCCGTTGCGCCCCCACGGCACCAGGCTGATGAACCCGCGCAGCGCCCCCGTGCCGTCGCGGGCCTCGACGAGCACGCAGTCGCCGTCGAGCGGGTCGCCGAGCCGGCCGAGGGCCATCGAGAAGCCGCGCTCGTCGCCACCGTCGCCGCGCCAGGAGGAGGCCGAGGCGGCCAGCTGGTCGAGGTCGTCCGGGGTCAACGTGTCGTGCCGGCGCACCTGGACCTCGTAGCCACGGCGGTGCAGCCGGCTCACGGCCTGCCGCACCGGCTTGAGCCCGGGGGCGTTGAGCGAGAACGAGCCCAGGTCGAGGATGGCCTCGTCGCCGATCTCGAACACGGTCAGCCCGGACTCCTCGAACGCGCGCGCCCCTTCGGACCCGGCGGCCATGACCGCCAGCGACCACCCGTTGGCGCGGGCGTCGCGGCGCCAGGCCTCGATGGCGGCCGGCCAGTGCTCGGGGTCACCGACGGGGTTGCCACTGGCCAGGCTGACGCCACGGACGACCCGGTAGGACACGCCCGCGCGGGCCCGCGCCGGGTCGTCGGTGTCCCAGACGATCGCCTTGTCGCGGCGGGTGGCGAAGTAGCCCAGGGAGTCGAGGTCGCCGTGATCCCGCAACAGGGTGCGCACCGCGGCCTCGTCGCCGGCGCTGAGGGTGCGCGTGTAGGCCGGTGAGCGGAAGAGCACCAGCGCACTGCCGAGAACCACCGCCGCACCCATCACGTTGACCAGCACCCGCACCCACATCGGTGCGACCACGCCCGGGTAGGCCACCAGGCCGAGGTCGCCGAGCAGCACGTCGGCGATCGCGACGTCGGCGCCGGCCCGGCTCTTGTCGGCGAACGTCGTCAGCATCCAGGTGCCGACGAGTGACACCAGCACGGTGCCGACGACGAACACGACCAGCGCGGTGAGCCCGGCCCGGCGGGCGGTGCGCGCGGTGAACTGGCGCCGGGCGCGCACTGCGGCGACCAGCAGCGCCACGGCCACGACGAGGCCCACCGCGTCGAGCGGGTCGCGGTCGGCCCCCACCAGTGAGGCGACCCGCCCGATGCTGGGCAGCACGAGCAGCAGCACCACGAAGGCCCACCACGCCGACTGGAGACGACGGCGCAGGCCGACACCGAGCACGAAGAGCACCGCGGCGTAGACCAGGTTGGGCACGATCGGCACGGTCGCGAGCGACACGGGGTCGTCGGTGCGGTCGAAGAAGTGCCGTAGCGGTGGCACCAGCCAGGTGACGAGCGCGATCGCCGACAGCACGAACGAGAAGGTCGCCAGCCAGTCGGGCCACCGGTCGTCGTTCAGCGAAACCCGTCGAGCGGGTGCGCGACCCCCCTCCGACGCGCGATCGCGCGCGGGACGGATCACACCTTCGGTAGCGGTCATCTCAGCTCCTCCAGACTGCAGTTGCCACTGGACAGTCAAGCAGCACGGTTGTTCCCGGGTGGGCCGTGCCTCGTGGCGGGACACGGCATCGGGGTGGGCCGGCTGACGCAAGACTGTGCCCATGTGGAACTGGTACGTCGACCACGTCGTGAACACCGGTCGGTCGGCCGCGCTGTGGATGCTGATCGGGTTCATCGTCACCTGCGCCGTGACCCGCGCGATCACGGTGCGCATCAAGAACCGCAGTGCCTCGGGCACCGCGCAGGAGTCGGGCCCGATCAAGGACGTGCACATCGGCGGCGTGCACGTGCACCACCAGGTGTGGGGCATCCTGCTCGTGCTCGTGGTCGGTCTGCTCACCTTCCGGTTCCGGCCGGAGTCCCCGTGGGTCGAGGTGCTGGCAGCCCTGTTCGGGGTGGGCGCCGCGCTGGCCCTCGACGAGTTCGCGCTCTGGCTGCACCTGGAGGACGTCTACTGGTCGGAGGAGGGCAAGAAGTCGATCGACGCCGTGATGATCGCTGCGGTCTTCGGACTGGTGATGCTGACGGCCACGTCACCACTGGGTGTCGAGACCGACACCGACGGGTACGGCATCTGGGTCATCTGGGTCGCGGTGCTGGTCCACGTCGGCCTCACCGTGATCTGCCTGCTCAAGGGCAAGGTCGTCATGGGCCTCGCCGGACTGCCGGTGCCGCTGTTCTCCTACATCGGCGTGTTCCGGCTCGCGAAGCCCGAGTCGTTCTGGGCCCGCCGCTTCTACGGCGAGAAGAAGCTGGCCCGGGCGGCGAAGCGGCACGCCCGCTACGAGGATCGCCGTCGCGCCGTGCGCGACCGCCTCTTCGCCGGGTGAGGTACGGCGGCGGGTCCGCGCACCGGCGCACGGAACGTCACCGCCTGACCCGCCGGAGGCCCTCTCGCGGGTCCGGCCCCGTTCGGGAGAGGATTCAGGGGTCATGACCGCCGACGAGCGACCCCAGCCGACGGCGCCGCAGAGCCCGCGGCGCCGGGTGGCCGACGCGGGCCGCAGCGTGGGGCGGGGCGGGCGAGCCGGCATCCGCCTCGTCGGGCGCGGCGGGGCGGCCGCCGGGCGGCGGTTCCGCAGCTTCGCCGACGCGGACGGCGCCGCCGACACCGGCCTGGCCCGGCTCACCGAGCTGCACGCCGTCAACGTCGCGGCGGATGCCGCGCTCACCGTCTCGCTCGCCGGCACCGTCTTCGCGCTGCCCACCGACGAGGCACGCGGGCGCGTTGCCCTGTTCCTCGTGCTCACCATGGCGCCCTTCGTGCTGCTGGCGCCGCTCATCGGGCCGCTGCTCGACCGGTTCCGCCACGGGCGGCGCTGGGCGCTCGGCACCACGCTGGCGACCCGGGCCTTCCTCGCCTGGGTTCTCGCGACGGCCGTGGTCGACGACAGCCCGTGGCTCTTCCCGGCCGCGCTCGGCTGCCTGGTCGCGAGCCGCACGTACGCCGTGGCCCGGGCGGCGGCGGTTCCCCGGCTGCTGCCCCGCGACATCAGCCTGGTCACCGCGAACTCCCGGCTGACCATCGCCGGGCTGATCGGCATGGCGATCGGCGGCGGCCTCGCCGGTGGGCTCTCGCGGATCGGCCCGGACTGGTCGCTGCGCCTGGCCTTCGTCGTCTACGTGGTCGCCACCGTGCTCGCCATCCGGCTGCCGGCCCGGGTCGACTCCACGGCCGGCGAGCTCGACCTCGACGGCACGCGGGCCGGAGAGGACCCACTGGCCCTCCCCTCCGCCGGTCGGGGCGCCCGGCGGCTGCGGGCGCTGCCGCAGTCGGTGCGCTACGTGCTGTGGCTGACCACCGGGGCCCGGCTCCTCTCCGGCTTCCTCACCCTCTTCCTCGCCTTCCTGATGCGTGAGCACCCGCTGCCCGGCTGGTCCGGGCCGGCGGTGCTCGCGATGGTCGCGGGGGCGGCCGGGGTCGGCAACGCCCTCGGCTCGGTGATCGGCAACCGGCGGCGCAGCCCGGCCCCGGAACGCCTCGCCACGGTGGTCGCGGGGGTGGCGGTGCTCGCCGCGCTGCTCACCGCGGTGTTCTACTCGCTGCCCACGCTCGTGCTGCTCGGCCTGGCCACCGGCCTGTTCGGCCAGCTCGCCAAGCTGAGCCTCGACGCGCTCATCCAGCGCGACGTCGACGACCGCGTGCGGGCACGGGTGTTCTCCTGGTCGGAGACGATCCTCCAGGCGTTCTGGGTGGTCGGCGGCGCCATCGGCATCACCCTGCCGTTGCTGCCGGTGCTCGGGTTCGCCATCGTCACGGCCGTGGTCGTGCTGGCCTGCCTGGTGGCGCTCCGCTCCCGCCGGACCCCGTGACGACCGAGTCGATGACGACCCGAGCTCAGTGACGACCCAGGGTGTCGAGGTCGACGGTCAGCCGAGCGGTCCCGCGCCCGGAGAGCGCGCGCTCGAACTCGTCGGGGTAGTCGACGCGACCGTCGGCGGCCACGCTGAACTCGAGCACGGCGCTGGGCACCAGGCCGAGGCGGATCTCGTAGGCCGTACCGGGCGGCATCCGCACCGTGCGCGCCCCGGTGCCGATCGGCTCGTGGCAGCCACCCCACATCGGCAGCAGCGGGCGCTGTGCGCCGGTCGGGTGCAGCACCACCGGCACCCCGACCACGTGCAGGGTGCCCGTGCCGCGGCCGCGCAGCAGGTGGTCGTGCTCGGCGTCGAAGTCGACCGTGCCGTCGTCCGCCACCCGGAAGCCGACGTCGCACGGGCGGTCACGGGTCTGCTGGAACGGGTACTCGCCGGGCTCCAGGTGCACCACCGCACCGCCGGGCACCGACCCGTCGACGAAGTGGGCCAGGTGGCCGGGGACCCAGAACCAGGGGTAGGTCAGCTCGGAGGTGTCGATCCGGATCTCGGGCATGGGTGGTCCTCGCTGTGCTCGTCGCGCCCCGGGGGTGGGTGGGACGTTCTCCCGGTCAGGAGCGCCACGGCCCCGCCCTGATACATCCGGGGGGTGGGCCGGTGTCGTGGGCTGCTCCTAGGCTGGTGCGGGTGACGGGCACCAGGGCGGCCAGGCTTCGGCTGCTGGGGTTGGCGCTGGCAGTGGTCATCGCCGGCGGCCTGGTGTGGCTGCTGCTGGGCGGCGAGCTCGGCACGGTGCAGTCGGCGATCGCCTCGACGGGCGCCTGGGGGCCGGTGGTCTACGTCCTGCTGCACGTGCTGCTGACCCTCGTGCCGGTGTCGAAGAACCTGCTGTCCGGGGTGGCGGGGGCCTTGTTCGGCCTGGTCGGAGGCATCGCGATCTCGTGGGTGGCGTCGATGCTCAGCGCCCTGGTCTGCTTCGCGATCGCCCGACGGCTGGGCCGTGAGTCGGTCGCCGAGATGACCGGACCGCGCCTGGCGCGGGTCGAGGACGTCATGCGCAACCAGGGGGTCGCCGCGGTGGTCGTGGCCCGGCTGACGCCGGTGCTGCCCTTCACGATCGTCAACTACGGCGCCGGGGTCAGCGCGGTGTCGCTGCGTGACTTCCTCGTGGGCACCGCCATCGGCATCGTCCCGGGCACCGTCGGCTACGCCGCCCTCGGCGCCTCCGCCGGCAGCAGCCCGGCCGTCATCGCCGTCTCGCTGCTGCTCGGCCTCGCGCTGCTCGTCGGGTCGGTCGTCGTCGGACGACGGATGGCGCGGCAGTCACCGAGGTGACCGCCGCACCTGCGGTCGGTCAGCTCGGCGACGACGCGGGCACCGGGTGGTTGGCCACGAACAGCTCGTGCGGGTCGACCGCTGCCCGCAGTGCGCGCAGCCTGGCCCAGGCCTCGGCACCGTAGGCGGCGCTGGTGTCGGTGCGCTGCTCGGTGAAGTTGAGCAGGGTCTGCTCGCTCGACCAGGGAGCGAGCGCCGCCACGAGCCGTTCGGCGTCGGCCTGCCCCTGCGCCGCCAGCTGCGCCGTGGGAGCCATGGCCACGAAGAAGCCCGCGTAGGCACCCTCGAGCCGTGGCAGCGCACCGGCACCCGGGTGCGGTCGGCCCAGCGCACCCCCGAGCTGGCGCAGCTCGGCGGAGAGCAACGTGGTCGTCGACCCCGGGCCGACCTCGGCGAGGTACGCCGCGACCGCCTCCTCGGGGAACCGGGCGAGCACGGTGCCGGCGGCGACGGCCGGGGTGGGCCCCTCGGGGTCCATGTGCAGCCGGGTGAGGGAGGCGGACGGAACCCGGGCGAAGGTGTCGATCTCGGGCTGCAGGGCCCGCAGCGGCGCGAGCATCGACTGCGCGGTCGGGTCGTCGGCGAGCACCGCCCCGTCGATGACGACGACCTGCCGGCCACGCAGGAACTCGGGCAGCTCGGGGATCGGCGGGAAGCTCATGACCCGCATCGAGGTCGTGACCTCGTCAGGGGCCGTCGCCGACCAGTGGGCCCAGGCGCGCACGACCTCGGGGGCTCGTTCGCGGTCCCAGAGGAGCATCCCGGCGTACACGTCGGCGATCTCGTACAGCCGGAACTCGATCGCGGTGACCACCCCGAAGCTGCCACCCCCTCCGCGCAGCGCCCAGAACAGGTCCTGGTGCTGGTGGGCGTCCGCTCGAACGAGCGCCCCGTCGGCGGTGACGAGCTCGACCGCCGTCACGCTGTTCGTGGCGAGCCCCAGCGTGCGGGCGTACCAGCCGAGCCCGCCGCCGAGCGAGTAGCCGGCGACGGCGACGTCGGGCGACGACCCGTGAAGGGCGGCGAGACCGTGGGGGGCCACCGCGTCGACGACGTCCTGCCACAGCGCACCGCCCTCCGCCCGGGCGATCCGGGCCGCCGGGTCGACCGACACCGCGGCCATCGCCGAGGTGCGCACGATCACGACGTCGTCCAGCCGTCCCTCGACGAGCGGCCCGGCACCGTGCCCGGTGCTCTGCGGTGCCACGCGCAGGCCGGCGGCGGACGCGGCGCGCACGACGTCGCGCACGTCGTCCACGGTGCGCGGCAGCGCGACGGCGGCCGGCCGCTGGTCGACGGCGACGTTCCACGGCATCCGGGCACTGTCGTAGCCCTCGTCGCCGGGCAGGTGCACGGCGCCACCGCACAGTCCGCGCAGTGCGGCGGCGGGTCGGGGGGTGCGGGTGGGGTCGAGGGTGGTCTCGACGGTCATGGTGCTGTCCTTCGCTCTCGGGTGGGCGCGAGCCGTTCTCGCGTCCCTGGTGGTCGTGGTGGTGCGTGCGGCCCGCCCGTCGATGGCGACGAGCTGGCCGGGGAGTGGGAGACGGTCCACGCCGACGACGGCCGTGCGCGGGCCGGCCCCGACCTCGCGGAACCGCTCGGTGAGGGTGTCGAGCACCGCGGTGACGGCCTCGACGTCGGTGGTGCGCACGGTCACCTCGACGAGCTCGGCCGGGACGAGCCCGGCGGCCGTCAGCGCGTCCTCGAGGTTGGCCAGGGCGAGGGCGAGCTGCGCCGCGGGGTCGTCGGCGTGCACGAGCCGGCCCAGCCGGTCGCGGGGCCCGTAGCCCGACAGGTCGAGGACGGCCGGGACGGCCCGGGTGCCGGCCGTGGTGGCGTCGACGGTGGAGGTCATGGCGACGAGCGTCGTGCCGCGGGACGGCCCCCACCATCCCGTGACAGCGGGGACTTCCGGCCCCGGCCGGCTGGGAGCAGCGGAATCCCACCATTGTGGGATGGCGGCCGGCGCGGGCCCTGCGCCACACTCGGCAGATGGCCAGTGCACTGACCGAGGAACGCGTGCGCCGCGACGTCGACGTCGTCGCCCGCGCCGGGCTCGACATCGACACCTTCCTCGCCGAGGCGGTCGACTCGCTGCAGCGGGCGGTGCCCCACGTCGCCGCCTGCCTCGCGACCGTCGACCCGAGCACCGAGCTGCTCACCGGCACCCGCAAGTACGGCGACCTGCTGGGCCGCGACGCCCACGACCACGAGTGGGGGCTCATCGAGTACGGCACCATCGAGCGCACGGCGTTCAGCGAGATGTCGCAGGCCGGCATCGCCGCCGCCGGGGTGCACGACGTCTACGAGGGTGACACCGCGCGGTCGAACCGGCTGACCACGTTCATGCGGCCGCACTTCGGCTACAGCGACGAGATGCGGGTCATCTTCCGCGACTCGGGCTCGCAGGTGTGGGGCGGCGCCGCGCTGTTCCGTGATCCGGAGTCGGGGCCGTTCGAGCAGGGCGAGATCGACTTCGTGGGGTCGCTCTCGGCGGCCTTCGCCGCGGGGATGCGGACCGGCCTGCTGGCGCGGATGGCGACGTCAGCCCCACCGCCCGCGTCCGCCGGGCCGACCGTGCTCATCGTGGGGTCCGACGACGAGATCAAGCAGACCAGCATGGGCGCGGAGCAGCGGCTGAGCGAGCTCGAGAGCCCCACCCACAACGCGCGCTGGACGGGCATCATCACCGCGCTCGTGGCGGCAGCGCGCCGCTACGCCCGCGGCGAGACGACCGTGCCGCCGCGCAGCCGGGTGCGCGCGCGCAGCGGCATGTGGCTGGTGCTGCACGCGACCCCGCTGCTCGGGCCGGAGGGTGCGAGCGGCGACGTCGTGGTCACCGTGGAGGAGGCCCGCCCGCCGGAGATCGTGCCCCTGGTCGTCGCCGCGTTCGGCCTCACCCAGCGCGAGCGCGACGTCACCCAGCTCGTGCTGCAGGGCGTCGACACCAAGGAGATTGCCGCGACGATGCACGTGTCGACCTACACGGTGCAGGACCACCTGAAGTCGGTGTTCGACAAGGCCGACGTGCGCAGCCGCCGGGAGCTCATCGCCCGGATCTACTTCGACCAGTACGTCCCACGGATGGGGGCCGAGCTCGGACCGTCCGGGTGGTTCGCCGCGGTCGAGCCCGGCACGCAGGCTCAGGCGTCGCGGTAGCGGCGGGCTCGCAGCGCGGCGGCCGCCACGGCATCCCGGTCGGCCGGCTTCGCGCCCTTGGTCCAGTCGGACGCGTCGCGCGCGTACATCACGCCGTAGGCCGCGGTGTCGCGCTGGATGCGCCAGCCCTGCTCGAGCGCGCCCAGGTCGACGGTGTCGTAGCCGATCTCGTCCAGGGCCACCCGCACGACCTCCTTGGCGTCGGCGTCGTCACCGGCGATGGCGAGTGCGCTGCGGTCGTCGGCGCCGCTGGGCCGGGCCAGCACGGCGAGGTGCTGCACGAAGATGTTGTTGAAGCCCTTGACGACCTTCGCGTCCGGCGCGAGCGCCTGCAGCAGCTCGGAGGTGGTGGTCGACTCGTCCTCGAGCTCGGGCACCACACCGTCGCGCTGCGGGTAGTAGTTCATCGTGTCGATGACGACCTTGCCGGCCAGTGCGGCGTGCGGCAGGTCGCCGCGCGCCTTGAGCGGCACCGTCACCACCACGACGTCGCCGGCGCGGGCCGCCTCCTCGGGGGTGGCGGCGCGCGCGTGCGGCCCCAGCTCGGCGACGAGGTCGGCGAGCGTCTCCGGCCCGCGGCTGTTGCTCAGCACGACGTCGTGGCCGGCGTCGACCGCCAGTCGCGCGACGGTGCTGCCGATGTTTCCGCTTCCGATGAAGCCCCAGGTGGTCATGCGGGCGCCAACGCGGTCGGATGCCGGCCGCATTCCCCGGCGCCCGGCATCCGCCGGCCCCGTCGAAGGTGGGGAACACGCCGCCACGGCTCACCCGCCCGCGGCGTGTCCTCTACTCTCGACCGGCTCGGAGCCTCTTGACGAGGGTCACGACGGCGACCACCAGGGCACCGACCACCAGGCCGATGACGGCCGACGCGAGGGTGTTGACGCACCAGCCGAGCGCTCCACCGCCGACGGCCTCCTCGGCGTGGTGCACCCAGTCGTAGAGGGTGTGCCACCCCAGCTCGTCGACGCCGACGAGCAGTATGTGGCCGCCGACCCAGAGCATCGCGACGATGCCGATCGTCGACAGCGCCGAGAGCAGCTTCGGCATCCCCGCGACCATGCCGCGACCGACCGTCTGCGCCGTGCCCGACTCACGACCCGCGAGGTGCAGGCCGATGTCGTCCATCTTCACGATCAGCCCGACCACCCCGTAGACGAGCACCGTGATCAGGATGGCGACGACCACGAGGATGACCGCCCGGGACACGAACGGCTCGTCGGAGACCTCGTTCAGCGCGATGACCATGATCTCGGCGGAGAGGATGAAGTCGGTGCGGATGGCGCCGGTCGTCACCTTCTTCTCGTGGTCGACGTCGCCGGCGTCCACCTCCGCCTCGGCGTGCTCGTGCCCGGCGACCTTCTCCCAGATCTTCTCGGCGCCCTCGTAGCAGAGGTAGGTGCCACCGAGCATGAGGATCGGGGTGAGCAGCCAGGGCGCGAACTGGCTGAGCAGCAGGGCGGCCGGGGTGATGATGAGCAGCTTGTTGCGCAGCGACCCCAGCGCGATGCGCTTGATGATCGGCAGCTCGCGGTCGGGCGTCAGGCCCTGCACGTAGCGCGGGGTGACGGCGGTGTCGTCGACGACCACCCCGGCGGCCTTCGCGCTGGCCCGACCCGCGGCGGCGGCGACGTCGTCGACCGAGGCCGCGGCCAGCTTGGCCATCGCAGCGATGTCGTCGAGAAGGGCGACCAGTCCGCCGGCCATGAGTGGGTCTCCTGTCGTGAAGGAAGCACCACGGTAGCGGTGCCGGGCTTGCGCACCGACTCCGGCGGGCTCGACAGTGGCCTCGTGCAGCGCCACGAGATCAGCCACCTCGCCCACCGCCACCACCCGGTCGCGGCCCCGCTGTCGGCGGGGTCGGTGAGCCGGCTCCTCGACCGGCTGGACCCACCGTCCGGCGGACGGGTGCTCGACCTCGGGTGCGGCAGCGGCCAGTGGCTGCGCGAGCTGCTCGAGCAGCGCGCGGACCTCACCGCCGTCGGGGTCGACCTGCACCCCGCAACCGACCCTGCCGCCTTCGCCGCCGACCTCGGCGGCCGGGCGGTGATCGAGGTCGGCGACGCCTCGACCTGGCAGGGCGGCCGCTTCGACGCCGTCGTCGCCGTCGGGGTCAGCCACGTCTTCGGCGGCCCGGGCGGGACGCTGGATGCCGTGCGCCGTCACCTCGCGCCCGGCGGTCGCGTGCTGTTCGGCGACGCCGTCTGGGACCGGCCGCCGACCGAGGCAGCCCTTCGGGCGCTCGAGGCCACGGCCGAGGAGTTCCCTGACCTGTCCGCCCTGGCCCGGCTGACCAGGGAGCACGGCTACGAGTCCGTGCACGGCCACGTCAGCAGCCTCGAGGAGTGGGACGAGTACGAGTGGTCGTGGACCGGGTCGCTCACCGACTGGGCCCTCGAGCCGGGGCACGACGCGACCGACCGCGAGCAGGCCCTCACGGCGGCGGCAGACCACCGGGACGCGTGGCTCGACGGCTACCGCGGGGTGCTCGGATTCGTGACGCTCGTGCTCGTCGACCGCGCCGGGCTCAGCTGAGGGTGTCGCGCCGGGCGGTGAGCAGGGCCTGCTCGGCCGGGTTGCCGGTGAGTGCGATCGCCCGGTCGTAGGCGGCCACCGCCTCCGGGTTCCGGCCCAACCGGCGCAGCAGGTCGGCTCGGGTCGCGTGGTAGGGGTGGTAGGCATCGAGGTCGAGCCCGTCGACGACCACGAGGGCGGAGGCCGGCCCCTCCACCTCGGCGAGGGCGACAGCTCGGTTCAGGGCCACGACCGGGGTGGGCGTGGCGGCGTACAGCTGGTCGTAGAGGGCGAGCACCTGGCCCCAGTCGGTGTCGGCGGCCGTCGCGGCATCGGTGTGCACGGCGTTGACCGCGGCGAGCAGCTGGTAGTGCCCGGGTCGGTTGCGGCGCAGGCACTCTCGCACCAGGGCATGCCCCTCGGCGATCAGGTCACGGTCCCACAGCGAGCGGTCCTGGAGGTCGAGCGTGACGAGCGTGCCCCCGGCATCCAGACGTGCCGCCCGACGGGCGTCGGTGAGCAGCATGAGGGCGAGCAGCCCGGCGACCTCCGGCTCGTCGGGCATCAGCTCACGCAGCACCCGGCCGAGCCGGATCGCCTCGGCGCACAGGTCGTCACGGATGCCGTCTCCGCCCGAGCCGGGCAGGTGGCCCTCGGTGAAGACGAGGTAGATGACCGCGAGCACTCCGCGCAGCCGGGCCGGCAGCTCGTGGTCGCGCGGTACCCGGTAGGGGATGTTCGCGGCTGCGATCTTGCGCTTGGCCCGGGTGATCCGCTGGGCCATGGTGCGCTCGGGCACGAGGAACGCGGCGGCGACCTCGGGCACGGTGAGGCCACCGAGCAGCCGCAGGGTGAGTGCCACCTGCGCCTCGGGGCCGAGGGCGGGGTGACAGCAGGTGAACAGCAGTCGCAGCCGCTCGTCGGTCACGGAGGTGACCGGGGCGCCGGGGACCTCGGGCGCGGTGAGCATCTCGGCCTCCTCGTGGCGGGCCTGACGGGTCGACTCGCGGCGCAGCCGGTCCAGGGCCTTGTTGCGCGCGGTGACGGTGAGCCAGCCGCCGGGGTTGGGCGGCACGCCCTCGGTGGGCCAGCGCCGCACCGCCTCGACGAAAGCCTCCTGCGCCATCTCCTCGGCGAGATCGAGGTCGCCGAACCGCCCGGCCAGGGACGCGACGACCTTGCCGAACTCGGCGCGGTAGACGTCCTCGACCGGGCTGGCGGCCACCTGGGTCACTCGCCCTGGAAGGGCCGAACCTCGACCCTGCCCCGGCAGGCCTTGGAGCCCCGGGCGGCGAGCTCGAGCGCGGCGTCGAGGTCGGGTGCCTCGACGACCCAGAAGCCGCCGATCTGCTCCTTGGACTCGCTGTACGGGCCGTCGGTCACGACCGGCTCGTCGCCGGTGCCGTCGACCACGGTGGCGGTGTTCGGCGAGTGCAGGCCGCCGGCGAACACCCAGTTGCCGCTCTGCCGGATCTCCTCGTTGAAGGCGCCCGTGTCGGCGTAGGCCTGCTCACGCTCGGCCGCGTCGGGGTAGATGTCCTCGGGGGTGGCGTCCTTGTCGTGCCAGACGGACAGCAGGTACTGAGTCATGGTGGTCTCCTTCGTGATCAGGTCTGCGGACTCGACCGTAATGCCGTGTCCTCACCCTCTCCACGAACGGCGACCCCCGAATGCGACAGGTGCGGCGGAGGAACTTCCGCGCGTCAGCGGGTGTGCGGATCCCCACCCGCCGCGGCGGGCCAGCGGCGGATCTCGAGGATGCCGGTGTCGGCCACCTCGCTCGCCACCTCCGAGAGCTTGCGGTTGGAGTCCTGGCTGGCCACCCGAAGCACCGCGAAGGCCTGCTCGCGGTCGAGCCGGTGCCGCTGCATCAGGATGCCCATCGCGACCCCGATCTCGCGGTTGCTCTCCATCGCCTTGAGCAGGTTGGCCGCCTTGTCGCGGGCCAGCTGCGCGGTCACCAGCAGGGAGCCGTGGGTGGCGAGCACCAGGCCGGTGCCGACGGCACGGTCGTCGAACGCCGCCACCTGGTCGGAGTACACGTTGAGCGCAGCGATGGCACCGGAGTCGTCGAGCAGGTTGAGCCGGTAGGCGAGCACGCTGCGGAGCCCGACCTCGGCGCTGACCCGCTGCCCCCACAGCGCCCACCGCTCGTCGTGGGCGACGTCCTCGGTGACGTAGACGTTGTCGTCGAGGATGGCGTCGACGCACGGGCCGCTGCCGATCTCGTACTGCAGGGCGTCGGCGCGCAGGGCCAGGTCGTCGGTGGTGGCGGCGGTGCTGAACCGCCCGGCCCGCAGCACGGTGACGCTGACCGTGCTCGCGGCGGGCACCTGCTCGAGCGTGGCCTGCACCAGCTCCTCCAGGGGCGGACGCGAACCGGTCTCCGACGCCCGGCCGGCCACCGCGTGCAGGGCCTCGGCGATGGCGAGCAGGTCGGCCGACCCCTCCGCGCGGGCGCTCGAGGGCGCGGTCTCGGGACTGGTGTCCACGGCATCCTCCTCGGACGGCTCGGTCAGCGGGGATGACCCGCAGTTGGGAGCCAGTATGCGCGAGCGGTCAGCGACCGGGGGGCGGCGGCATCCCGGCATTCGTGGAGCGGGCGATCGCGCCGCACACCTCGTCGGCCGACCGGTAGACCTGGGCCCGATCGAGCACCGCCGCCCTCCAGAGCAGCCGCGAGGGCTCGTGCCGTGCCACGAGCAGGGCCAGGACGTCGTCCTGGCGGGTCGGGAAGTGGTGCCTGGCCAGCACCTCGCGCAGCCGTGCGAGGTCGCGGTCGAGATCGGTGCTGATGACGTCGTCGATGCTCATGTCCCCACACTCCTGGTCCCTCGAGGGCTCCCCCACGGCGCAGCCTCGACCAGCGTCCTACCCGCACCGGCGTCCCGGCAAACGAACGGTTCGTGACGCTCTTCGCCGTTCCACAGCCGCCGAATGCAGCCCGGTTCCCGGCCGCGGACGGTACGGTCCGCCCATGCGCCTCGTTCGCCGCATCGCCGCGGTGGTCCTCGTCCTGCTGGTGGCCGTGCTGGTCGGCGGGTACTTCTACGCCCGGCCCCTGCTGAAGACCGGCACCGGCTACGCCGCACACAACTCCTGCGCGGTCACCCTCGTCGCCGACCGCGACGACCCGGACTCCGACCTGCCGGACAACCCGCTGGTGCCGTTCCTGACCGGGTACGTCAACGAGGCCGGCGGGTCGAGCACGTCGCAGATCCTCTTCGCGCTGTCGACCCAGAAGGCCTGGTTCACCCGTGGCTTCGGGTGCACGCTGGCGGCCGAGCGCCCCAACCTGGGCGAGGCCACCAAGGTGGTGGCCGACACCAACCCCTTGTCCGAGGCCCCGGCGCCCGAGCCGAACGAGCAGGTCGACGCGGCCATCGGGCGGGCCTTCGGCGACGACCTGTCGCCCGCGGCCGCGCAGCGGCTGGGCACCCGCGGCATCGTGGTGCTGCGCGACGGCCAGCTGATCGGTGAGCGGTACGCCCCGGGGTTCGAGGCGACCACCCCGCAGCTGGGCTGGTCGATGGGCAAGAGCGTGACCAGCCTGATGCTCGGCCGGATGGTGCTCGAGAAGCGGATCGCGGTCGACGACACCGGGCTGCGCCCGGAGTGGACCGACGCGCGCAAGGACATCAGCGTCGACCAGCTGCTGCGGATGACGAGCGGCCTCACCTGGGACGAGACGTACGCGCTCGGCACGCCCATCACCCAGATGCTCTACGCCGAGCCGGACATGGCCGCCTACGCGGCGAGCCAGCCCCTGGCGCACCAGCCCGGCAGCTACCAGCAGTACTCGAGCGGCTCGACCAACATCCTGTGCGGGGTGCTCACCGACCTCGCCGACACCCCGGATGCCGACCTGCCCCGCCAGCAGCTGTTCGCCCCGCTGGGTCTCACGTCGGCGATCTGGGAGCCGGACGCCTCCGGCACGCCGGTGTGCAGCTCGTACCTGTGGGCGACGCCGCGCGACTGGGCCACGATCGGCGAGTTCGCCCTCAAGGACGGCGTGTGGGCCGGCGAGCGGTTGCTGCCCGAGGGCTGGATGAAGCAGACCACCACGGCCACCCAGGTCACCACGAGCGAGGAGAAGGGCTACGCCGGGGGCTGGTGGGTCAACCAGCAGGCCGACGGCACACTCGTCGACCCGGCCCTGCCCGCCGACGCGTACTGGGCCAACGGCCACGACGGCCAGCGGCTCTACGTCGTGCCGTCGGCCGGGCTGGTCGTCACCCGGCTCGGCTTCAGCCCCGACGTCGACGCCGAGGACCTGCGCACCTCGAAGCTCGTCGCCGAGCTGGTCGCCCAGACCGCGAAGTAGCCGGCCCTCAGAGCGAGGCGGTGACCTTGGCCGAGGTGGCGTCGCCGACGTCCCCGAACAGCGGCACGCACGAGACGTCGACCGTCGCGCCGGACGACCCCGCGGGCGCGGTGCAGACCGTCTCGACCGTGCCGCCGCCGGCGTCGGGGAACGACATCGTGAACAGCACCGGGAAGTCGTCGTCCGAGGTGAGCTGGGCCTTCATCCCGCTGATCTGCACCATCGCGACACCGCTCTGCGGCTCCAGCACCCAGCCCGGCTGGACGGTCGCGCGCGGCAGCTCGAAGCCGCCCCCGACGGTGACGTCGATCGACTCGCCGCCCAGCCCCTCGGTGGGCAGGTCGGACGGGAAGTCGGTCGGCAGGTCGGTGGGCAGGCCCGAGGGGAAGGTCTGGCTGATCGTGTCCGAGGCCTTGTTGAACACGTAGATGCCGCCCACGATGGCCGCGCCGAGCACGAGCACGCCGATGATGGCGGCGATCAGGCAGCCCTTGGCCAGGGCGTTGCCCTGGCGCGGCGGCGGGGCGTAGGGCTGGCCGGCTGCGGGGTACCCGGGCGCGCCGTAGCCCGTCTGCGGGGCACCGGGCTGCTGCGGGTAGGCATAGCCCTGCTGGGCCTGGTCGGGCGCCGGCGCGTAGTAGCCCGGCTGCGCGGGCTCGGCCGGGGCGGGGATCGCCTGGGTGTGGTCGACGTCGAGCGCCTGGGTGTCGTCGACCGAGGGGGCCCACGAGGGCGGCGGGGGCGGGGCGGTGGGGTCGATCGGCAGCGGCGCCCGGAACTGGTCGGTCCACGCCGTGCCGTCCCAGTAGCGCTCCTGGCCGTCTGGCTGCAGGTGCCATCCCGCTGGTGCCGACATGGTGGGCCCTCCTGACGTGGTGCGGTGAGCGCAGCGTAGCCCGCGGGAGCGGGCCCGAGGTCAGGGTTCGAGGACGGCGGGCTCCGCCCCGCGACCGGTGAGGCGGCGCACGAGGGCGGCCGCCTCACCGGTCGCGTCGACCCGGGTGGGGGTCAGCTGGGTCATCGGCTCAGAAGAAGCCGAGGGCGTCGGGCGAGTAGCTGACGAGGAGGTTCTTCGTCTGCTGGTAGTGCTCGAGCATCATCTTGTGGGTCTCGCGCCCGATGCCGCTCTGCTTGTAGCCACCGAACGCGGCGTGCGCCGGGTAGGCGTGGTAGTTGTTCGTCCACACCCGGCCGGCCTTGATCTCGCGGCCGGCGCGGTAGGCCCGGTTCCCGTCGCGCGACCACACGCCGGCACCGAGCCCGTAGAGGGTGTCGTTGGCGATCTTGAGGGCGTCGGCCTCGTCGGAGAACCGGGTGACCGAGACGACCGGGCCGAAGATCTCCTCCTGGAAGATCCGCATGCTGTTGTCGCCCTCGAAGACGGTCGGCTGCACGTAGTAGCCACCGGACAGCTCACCACCGAGGTCGGCGCGAGCACCGCCGATGAGCACCGTGGCGCCCTCCTGCTTGCCGATGCCGATGTAGGACAGGATCTTCTCGAGCTGGTCGTTGCTCGCCTGGGCGCCGATCATCGTCTCGGTGTCGAGCGGGTTGCCCTGCCGGATGGCGCCGACCCGGGCGAGCGCGTCGCCGAGGAACTCGTCGTAGATCGAGTCCTGGATGATCGCGCGGCTGGGGCAGGTGCACACCTCGCCCTGGTTGAGGGCGAACATCGCGAAGCCCTCGAGTGCCTTGTCGTAGAACGCGTCCCGCTCGCTGGCGACGTCCTCGAAGAAGATGTTCGGGCTCTTGCCGCCGAGCTCGAGGGTGACCGGGATGAGGTTCTGGCTGGCGTACTGCATGATCAGCCGGCCGGTCGTGGTCTCGCCGGTGAAGGCGATCTTGGCGATCCGCGGGCTCGACGCGAGCGGCTTGCCCGCCTCCACGCCGAAGCCGTTGACGATGTTGAGCACGCCGTCGGGCAGCAGGTCGCCGACCAGCTCGATCAGCTTGAGGATCGACCACGGGGTCTGCTCGGCCGGCTTGAGCACGACGCAGTTGCCCGCGGCGATCGCCGGGGCCAGCTTCCACACGGCCATCAGGATCGGGAAGTTCCAGGGGATGATCTGCCCGACCACGCCCAGCGGCTCGTGGATGTGGTACGCCACGGTGTCCTGGTCGATCTCGCCGATCGAGCCCTCCTGGGCCCGGATCGCGCCGGCGAAGTAGCGGAAGTGGTCGAC
>DASSQL010000500.1:0-8024 GCA_035702525.1 Ornithinibacter sp.
CGGCAAGGACCTCACGGGGTTCTCCGTGGAGGCCGTCGACGGTTCGATCGGCAAGATCGACCGGTCCACGCTCGACGTCGGCAGCAGCTATGTCGTCGTCGACACCGGACCGTGGATCTTTGGCCGGAAGGTGATGCTTCCGGCCGGGACGATCGACCGGGTCGACTGGAACGAGGAGAAGGTCTACGTCGACCGGACCAAGGACCAGATCAAGGACTCGCCGGAGCTCGACGAGTCCACGATGACCGACGACGCGGCCTATCGAGACCGGCTGGGCACGTACTACGGCGACACGTACGACCGCGGCACCTTCTGAGCAGCCGCACCGCTGCAGTACACCCGGCCCCGGTGGCGAGCGACCCCTCGCCACCGGGGCCACCCTGCCGATAGATGGCGTGCCCATGGTGCGCGCCACGTTCAGCTACCCCCGCTCGGCGGCAGGTGCAAGGCAGACCAGGGCGGGGACGCCGCAGCGCATCGGGTAGCCGGACAGGACCCGTTCAAGCTCGATGTCCAGGCGGCGGAGGCACCAGCGCTCGCCGGTTGGAGGCGGCGCCTGACCATCACAATCGAGATCCGCGCACATGGTTGCCTCTCACACTCCCTGCTGATGCTAGAGGGTGTGGCGTGGGCACCACTTCCGTACCCGGCCCGGCGCGGGAGCGGAGTGGTCGCCGACCTATCGGTCCCAGTCGTACGCGGCCATCTCCGTGAGCACCCGGTGGACGGCAGCCGTCGCGCGTCGGCCTGCCCTCACCTCCGCCTTCACCCCGGGTAGCACCACCACCTGGCCGGGCTCGCGCACGAGGCGCAGCAGCCCCACCGAGGCGTGGACTGGCCGGTCACCACGACGACCGACGTGACCCATGCGTCCGCCTCGTCGTCCATGGTCCGCTGCCCGTACGAGTCGGTCCGCGACTCGTACGGTGCGAGGTGTCCGAGCCGCCGCTGATGGTCCAAGACCTTCCGGTCGACGGTTGAGCCAGTCAGCCACGGGTAATCATCGAAGATGACCCACCCGCGCATCACCGACATCTGGGGCCCGATCACAGCCTTCTCCGGAGCGGAGCAGTGGCCCACCCGAGTCGACACCCACCTGGTGGAGGGCGTGGAGGTGCACGCCATCGACCGGTGGGTGCCGTCGGCCTGCCTCCTGTGCAGCAATGGCTGCGGTGTCGACATCGCCGTGTCGGAGGGCCGGATGGTCGGGGTTCGGGGCAGTGAGGGGGACCGCGTCAACCGCGGGCGGCTGGGGCCGAAGGGCCTGTTCGGGTGGCAGGGCCAGCTGCGCGACCGGCTCCTGCATCCGCTGGTCCGCCGTGGTGGCGAGCTGGTGGAGGCGAGCTGGGACGAGGCGATGGACCTCGTGGCGACCCGCTCCCGTGCGCTGCTCGACGCGAAGGGCCCCCTGTCGCACGCCTTCTACACCAGTGGCCAGCTGATGCTCGAGGAGTACTACACCCTGGCCGTCATCGGGAAGGCAGGCATCGGCACCCCGCACATGGACGGCAACACCCGGCTCTGCACGGCCACCGCGGCAGCGGCCCTGAAGGAGACCTTCGGCACCGACGGCCAGCCCGGCAGCTACACCGACCTCGACGTGTGCGACGCCGTCTTCCACTACGGGCACAACGTCGCAGAGACGCAGACGGTCCTGTGGACCCGGATGCTGGACCGGATGGCCGGATCCGACCCGCCTCGCCACGTGTGCGTCGACCCGCGCCGCACGAAGGTCGCGGAGCTCTCCGAGGTGCACCTGGCGGTGCGGCCCGGCACCAACCAGGCGGTGATGAACGGGCTGCTGCGCGAGGTCATCCACCGAGGGTGGCTGGATCGACCCTACGTCGACGCGCACACGGTGGGCTTCGAAGAGCTCGCGAAGACGGTCGAGCCCTACACCCCGCAGCGGGTCGCCGACATCTGTGCCGTCGAGGGCCGCGACGTCGAGCGGGCGGCCGAGGTCTTCGGCACCAGCGAGCGGGTGGTGTCGACGGTGCTCCAGGGCTTCTACCAGTCGCACCAGGCGACCGCCGCCTCCGTGCAGGTCAACAACATGCACCTGCTGCGCGGCATGGTCGGTCATCCCGGCGCCGGCATCCTTCAGATGAACGGCCAGCCCACGGCACAGAACAACCGAGAGACCGGCGTCGACGGCGACCTGCCGGGGTTCCGGAACTGGGAGAACGAGGCGCACGTGCGCGAGCTGGCGGAGCTGTGGGACGTCGACCCCGTCGTCATCCCGCACTGGTCGCCGCCGACCCACGCGATGCAGATCTTCCGGTATGTCGAGCAGGGCTCGATCGGCTTCCTGTGGATCGCCGGCACCAACCCGGCGGTGTCGCTCCCCGAGCTGCGCCGCGCCACGGAGGTGCTGGGCTCTGACGGCGCCTTCGTCGTCGTCAACGACGCCTACCTCACCGAGACCGCCCGGCTCGCCGACGTCGTGCTGCCCAGTGCCCTGTGGGGCGAGAAGACCGGCACGTTCACCAACGTCGACCGCACCGTGCACCTGGCCGAGCAGGCCGTGGACCCGCCCGGCGAGGCCCGCAGCGACCTCGACATCTGGGTCGACTACGCCCGGCGGATGGGCTTCACCGACCGCAGCGGCCGGCCCATCCCGCGCTGGGACACCCCTGAGCCCGCCTTCGACGGCTGGCGCGAGTGCTCACGCGGGCGGCCGTGCGACTACTCGGGCATGACCTACGACCTGCTGCGCGGCAGCGGCGGCATCCAGTGGCCGTGCACCGGCGAGGCGCCACGGGGCACCGAGCGGATCTACACCGACTCGCGCTTCAACACCGCGGACGCGTACTGCGAGAACTACGGCCACGACCTGCTCACCGGGTCCTCTGTGACGCCCACCGAACACGCGGCGAAGCGCTACGACGGCCGGGCCCGACTCAAGGCAGCCCCGTGGACACCACCCCCCGAGATGCCGTCACCCGACTACCCACTGGGGCTGGGCACCGGGCGCACGGCCTACCACTTCCACACACGCACCAAGACCGGCCGCGCACCCGAGCTCAACGCCGCCGCCCCCGACGCCTGGGTCGAGATCTCCCCCGAGGATGCCGGGCCGCTCGGCATCGCGGAGGGCGACCTCGTGCGCGTGGAGTCGGCCCGTGGCCACGTGGAGGTCAAGGCGCGGGTCAGCGACATCCGACCCGGTGCGGTCTTCTTGCCGTTCCACTACGGCGACGCCGACCGCGGTGAGCGACCGTCCCGTGCGGCGAACCAGCTGACCGTCACTGCCTGGGACCCGGTCTCGAAGCAGCCCACCTTCAAGGGGGGAGCCGTGCGGGTCACCCGGGTGGCTCCGGGCGACGGGCCCGCCCCCGCGCCGGACAACACGGCATCCGCCCCCACGACCCGGAAGGCCTGACCATGCACCTCGCCACCTACCTGGGGCTCGTCGACCACGGCGAGGCGACCCTCGCCGAGTCCTTCCGCCAGGTCGCCGCCGGGCACCCCCTCGAGGCCGACGTGGTGCACCTGTGCGAGCGTTTCGCGGTGCAGTGCGACAGCCACCGCGAGCAGCTCGACGACGCGGTGCGACGCTACGGGGAGGACCGGCCGCAGGAGCCCGAACGCCTGCACGCGCAGGGCCTCGACGGCACGCGAACCGGGGGCATCGGCCTGCTCCGCGACCTGCACGACCTCTACCTTCTCGTCAGCTACCTCGACATCGCCTGGACGATGGTCGGCCAGGCCGCCAAGGCGCTGCGCGACGAGGAGCTGCAAGGCGTCATCACCTGGTGCGAGAGGGAGACCGGGGCCCAGCTGTCGTGGCTGGTCACCCGGATGAAGGAGGCCGCCCCCCAAGCGCTCGTGGCGGCCTACTGACGACAGTGCGCTTGGGCGCAGCACCCGCCGCGGATGTGGCCTGGTGCACAGGGAGCGACTCGCGGGGCGCCGGTTGCCCCGCTGGTGGCCTGAGGGCGCGTCGGGGGCTCCCGGCCCCTTCCGATGCTGCCTCGCTCTTCATCGAACAGTTCGTGGACCTGATCTGCGACGAGGAGGACCTGCTGCGGGCCGAGTTCGACGAGATCGTCGCCGCGAAGTGGCCCACGCCGCCGACGGTGCGAACGTGTCGCCGGGCTGAGCCGCAGCCGGCGCCACCACGGCCACCGGTTGGCCACTCGGTGCGCGTCGCCCGGCAGGTGGCCCGACGGGACCTCGCGTGGACAGCCGCCGGCCTGGCAACGCTCGCCGCCCACCGTGGGGAGATCCGCCGGCTCTCACGAGTCGTGGTCCCGGCCGTGCACCGGCCGGGACCACAGCCGACTCGACCTGTCACGACGGGGACCGAAGGCCATGAACGCAGCACCAGGCCGTCTCTACGCGGTCCTCGGCGTCCCGCAGAACGCGACGAAGACCGAGATCGACCACGCCTTTCGCGCGCTGCTGCGACGGCACCACCCCGGCTCCCGAGACGCGAGTGACGAGTCGCAGACCGTCCGTGCGGATGCCGCACTCCAGGACGTCTTGCGGCGTATGCGGTGCTGGGCGACCCTGCCCGTCGAGTCGCCTACGACCGGGACACCGCAACCGCCTCGCACCCCGCGACGGTCACGCCGCGTCGAGCCGAGGGCTTCGACAGCGCCAGTCGCCAGCCATCCATCGTTACCGGCCCGTGTGGTGGCACCCGAGCGTCGCCCGGCGAAGGTCGAAGACGAGACTGCTGCGCCGCTGCGTCGGAAGCGGATACTGGAACCCTCGGCTCCAGCGGAGGTCATCGCGGACACGCTCACCACCGGGCGTGCGACCTCCACGCGGAGAGACGGACCCCGAGCCCTCACGTCTTCCCCACACCATGGTGACGTCCACGCATAGAGGGATTCAGGGGAAATGGTCCCTTCGAGCCATTGTGGGAAGGACCCTTGGGTACGACATTGGCAAGGTGAGCGAGGTGGCAGATCGGCCACCCTGCGCCGAGCACGTGTGGGTGGCCTGCGCACTGGACATTCCGGGCTACGAGCCCCATATCGTGGTCGCCTGCGCCGTGTGCCACCGACACAAAGCTGACACCGCTCGCGACGACCCCGGCCCGCATCCACCCCCGACGCAGCCCGAGCGTGAGCCAGGCAACACGAGGACTTCGAGGACTTGACGTCGGGGGACTTGGCAGGCGCGGGAGGATTGGCTATAAATGGCGGCGGACCGGTAGGCACCTCCAACCTCAGGGGTCACCCGGCCGCGATGTCCTGAGGTTCCGCCGTGCACGAGTCGAACGTCACGCCCTTCCAACCCCTTTCCCCCCGTGCCGCGCCCACAACGGGCCCGGAGCCGGACCTGCGTTCGCTCTCGGTGCGAGAACTGATCAGCGAGCTGGCCCTGACCGAGGCGGTGCTGCACCACACCCCTGACTGGTCGACCAGGTCCACAACTCTGCAGCGCCAGGCACGGATCGTCGGTGAGCTGCGCCGGCGACAGGGACCTGGCCGCCCCCGCAGCCGCCCGAGGCCGGTCCGACGCCTGACCGGCGGGGCGCCCCCTCCCGGGCAGTGAGCTACGGACATGCCCACCCCGCTGATCCAGTGCGTCCGCCAGGCCGATACCGGTATCGGGGTTGCGGTGGGTCCCCCGATCGGTTCGGGGGTCCGCGGGGGACCGCTCGAACCGAGCCGGTGCTGAGGCGGCACCGGCTCGAGTGTCCCCCGGGAATCTCTTTCTCCCCGGGGGGCACTCGCCCCGCACGAGCTGGACGGGCGCCCCGGACGGTACCAGGCATCGCCGCGTTGACCCGCGGACAGCACGGCCGAACGCTAGGGATTCCACGTGGACCGATCCCCTGGTGCGGGTTCTACAGGAGGTCAGGCTCACGAGTGACGACGGCGCGCGCGGTCGGTCCCGGGCCGGCGACGTGCGAGTGCCATCACACGCCGGGTCGAAAGCGCCCTCGACGGCGGGGACGGCCGCCCACCGGGACACGGGCGATCGGCAGGGAACCCGCTCCCGGGTGACCACTTGCATGCGATGGGCGGCCGCAGGCTGGGCCCGCGCGGACTGGCGCTCCACACAGGTAACGGCGCGACGACCAGCGGCTACGTGGCGTCGGCGTCCCGATCCTCCTCACGGGAGCCCGAAGCGAGCCTGAGATCCCGGCCCTCGGCCACTTTGCGCTCGAGTTTAGTCGCAGCCTTGTCCGACCCAGCAGTATCACGCGGGGGCAGCTGGATCGTGCGTTCGGCCTTCGTGCCAGCCTGCAGCTCACGGGCCCGCTCGAGCTCAGCGTCGACCTCGGCGCCGAAGAGCAGCGCCAGGTTGGTGATCCACAGCCAGAGCAGGAAGACGATGACCCCGGCCAGCGAGCCATAGGTCTTGTTGTACGAGCTGAAGTGGCTGACGTAGAACCCGAACGCCACCGAGGCGAGGACCCAGACCAGGATCGCCACGGCCGCGCCGACCGACACCCAGCGGAACTTGGGCTGCTTGACGTTGGGGGTCGCGTAGTAGAGAACGGCGACCATCACGATGACGATGCCAAGCATTACTGGCCACTTCAGGACGTTCCAGACCGTCACGCCCTGTTCGCCGAGCCCCACCGCCTCACCGATGGCCTGGGCGACGGGTCCGCTCACCACGAGGCCGACGAGCACCAGCGCTGCCATCACGATCAGGCCCACCGTGATGAGCAGCACCACCGGGCGAAGCTTCCACAACGGCCGGCCCTCGTCGACCTGGTACACACGGTTCATCGACCGTCCGAAGGCACCGACGTACCCGGACGCGGACCAGATCGCACCGGCCAGACCCACGACCAGGGCCAGACCGGCTCCCCGCGCGTTCACGATCTGGTCGATCGGCCCCTTAAGCTGGTCGGCCACCTGGCCCTGCCCGAGCTGCCGGACGATGTCGAGCAACGCCTCAGTGGTCGTCTCGCCCTGACCGAACAGGCCGAGCAGGGAGACCAGCGCGAGGATCGCCGGAAACACCGACAGCACTGAGTAGTAGGTGAGCGCAGCCGCCAGATCGGTGCACTGGTCGCGCTGGAACTCGCCCAACGCGGCCTTGGACGTGTACTTCCACGTCGGCTTGTCGAGGTCCTGGGGTGATGTGGGCTTGCCCGGTACCTCGGGGTCCGGCGCGGACCCGGCCCGCTCGACGGCGGTTCCTTCTCGTGCCATGTCTCGCCCCTACCCCTCAACACGTGAGCTACTCGCTCACCGTCGGGCCCTACGGGCGAGGGGTCGAGGGGGCTCGTCAGGACTCCGGTCGAGCGGCAGCCGGGCTGCGAGTCCGAGGAAGACACCAGCGACCGAGAAATCCAGGCCCGCGCGCGCGTCGACGTTCTCGCAGCCACGCGCCGATGCGGCCTCGGCACCCCAACCGTCGCATCGACAGCGAACTCGAGGGCCACCAGAACCGCTCCGAGCACCGCGAACTGGAGGAGCGGGTGGTCCCACCGAGGTGCTGGCAAACTGAGGCAGTAAGGCGACGGTGAAGGTCACCATCTTGGGGGTTCGGGTAGACCAGTAGGCCAGGTAGACCGCCCCCACCACCCGCAGCACCGTGAACGCGGTCGGCACGGCTAGGAAGATCGCATACACACCGGCGGCAGCCGCTGCGACGTGGATGACCTCGCTGACGGCGACGCCGCAGGTGGCGATCAGACCGGCTCGTGCGCCGCCCCGGGCCCCGCACCCCACGACGGAGAGCATGCCCGGTCACCGGGACCAGCATCGCCACCCACTCGGTCAGCACGAATACCAGGAGCTGCGGCTGGCACCTATCGGGTGCGAGCCCCCGAGCGCAGAGTTGAACCGTCGTGACATACCCGCGGCTGCTTTGCCACACTCCCGACGCCAGATGCTGTCCGGCAACTCCGAGGGATGAAATAGTCCCGCGGTGGGACTGTCCTCCGCTGAATGCGTCTCAGCGCGGCGAACCGCCCTGGGAGCGGTCCTGGCTGGGTCGCGTCTCGAGAGCAGGACCACACGGCCGCGTCGAGACGCGCCCACCTCGTGATTGGGCGGCCCAGAAAAGCGGTCGCCAGTTGCGGTCAGCCAGCGGACGAGATGCAA
>DASSQL010000501.1:0-2175 GCA_035702525.1 Ornithinibacter sp.
CGGATCTCGCGCTCACCGGAGAAGAACACGAGGATGTCGGTGGCCTCGGCGCTCGGGGGCGCCTCGGTCCACAGCTCTTCCACGGCCTCGACGACGCCGGTCACCTGGTCGCGCTCGGCGACCACGTGGCGACCGTCGGGGTGCAGCTCGACGAGCGGGCGGTACCGCATCTCGACGGGGAAGGTGCGGCCGGAGACCTCGATGACCGGCACCTCGCGCACCACGGTCCCGCGCTCGTCGGTGGCGAAGTGGTTCGCGAAGCGCACCGGGTCGATCGTCGCCGAGGTGACGACCACCTTGAGGTCGGGGCGGCGCGGCAGCAGCTGCTTGAGGTAGCCGAGGATGAAGTCGATGTTCAGCGACCGCTCGTGCGCCTCGTCGATGATGATCGTGTCGTAGCGGCGCAGGTCGCGGTCGCGCTGCATCTCCGCGAGCAGGATGCCGTCGGTCATCACCTTCAGACGGGTCGCGTCGCTGCTGTGGTCGGTGAACCGCACCTGGTAGCCGACGAGCTCGCCGAGCTCGACCTGCATCTCCTCGGCGATCCGCTCGGCGACGGAACGGGCGGCGATCCGCCGCGGCTGGGTGTGTCCGATCTGGCCCACTCCCCCACGGCCGAGCTCGAGGCACATCTTCGGCAGCTGGGTCGTCTTGCCCGAACCGGTCTCACCGGCCACGACGACGACCTGGTGGTCACGCAGCGCCGCGAGGATGTCGTCGCGCCGCTCGACGACGGGCAGGTGCTCCGGGTACCGCAGCCGGGCAGGGTCGACCGCGTCGACGGGCTGGGCAGGCATGGCGCCAACAATAGGTCGGCACCGACCCGCACCCCGACCGGTTATCCGCTGTCACCGCACGCTCCCACCTCCCTCGGGGCGGCCCGTGCCGGACTTCGCCGCCGCGGTGGACGCGACCTCGAGCGTGGCACCGGCGGCGTACATCCGCTGCGCCTGTCGCCCGTTGGCCGTCGCGAGCCGCCAGTCGTCGAGGAAGGCCCGGTCGACCCGCTGGCGCGCCGCCGCCCTCGCGCCGACCGCTGTCTGTCGCGCGCCGATGCGCAGCCGGTTCACCACCGCGGGCACGGACAGCCCCCGACCAGGGCCGGGCCCGGTGAGAGCCGACGGCCGGGGCGCCGGCCCACCCAGCACCGCGCTCGGCGTTCCCCGGGCCGGAGGCACCCGGAAGGACGCGCGCAGGGCGTCGCGACGGGCCCGGGCCTGCTGCACCACCCCCACGGCCAGTCGCTGCCGGGCCGTGAGCCTTGCCGTCGAGACCACGCCCGCCGCGGTGCGCTCCGCCCCCGCGGTCGAGCCCAGCCGGAGCACCCCGCCGAACGCACCGGTGGCGGCCAGCCCGGCGCCCACCGCGAGCCGCCCGGCATCCCCCTCGTCGAACGCCACCAGGAGGGCGGCGTCGGCCACCACCGCGGCCCCGTCGGCAAGGGCGACGACCGGCTTGAGCTCAGGGACCACGGTGGCGACCGGGCCCAGGGTGGCGACGTCGTGGCCGGCGCTGCTCACCCCGGCCAGCACCCGGTAGGTCAGCGGGTCGGCGATGTCGTCGATGCTCAGGGTGCGCAACACGGTCGCGCACCGGGCATCCGCCGCCCGGAAGCGCTCGGACGCGGCCGCGTGGCGGGCGCGCGCCACGCGCTGCGCCTCGACCTGCTCGACCTGCAGGTGGCGCACGACCAGCAGCTCGGCGGAGCCCTCGTCGGCGCCGGCACCCACGAGCGCGGCGGCGCGGTCTTCGAGCACGGCGTAGGCGTGCTCGGCCTCGGCGACGTCGAGCATGCTCGCACCGATCACCGCCTGGGCCTCCTCCATGGCCGCGGCGAGCACGCGCAGGGGTGCGGCGGCACCACCGCGCCGCCGCGCGACGGCATCCAGCACCGGGCCGACCTCGCGAAGGCGGGCGCCGAAGGCCTCACCGGCCGGGCCGTCCCAGGTGGCGCCGTCGCGCAGCCGGGCGACCACCGCGGCGAGCGCGGACAACCGCTGAGCCGTCGACGCGAGCCGGTCGGCCAGCAGCCGCATCGCGCCCGGGTGGCCGGGCAACGGGGGCAGGCCGCTCACCACGAGCCCCCGAACAGCGAGCGCGACACCCCGGCCTCGGTGTCGAGGTAGAGCGACCCGGCCTCGACGGCGGCATCACCCAGCCCGGTCAAGGACTCCC
>DASSQL010000502.1:0-2619 GCA_035702525.1 Ornithinibacter sp.
CTGCTGGCCGAGCACACCCGCAGCCGGGTGCACGTCGCGCACGTCAGCACCGCCGAGGGGCTCGACGTCGTGCGCTGGGCGAAGGCGCGCGGCATCCGGATGACCGCGGAGGTGACCCCGCACCACCTCGCGCTGGGCACCGAGCTGCTCACCGGGTACGACCCGGTGTTCAAGGTGAACCCGCCGCTGCGCCCCGGCGAGGACCGCGAGGCGCTCGTCGAGGGCCTGCTCGACGGCACCATCGACGCCGTCGCCACCGACCACGCCCCGCACGCCCGGCACGACAAGGAGCACGCCTTCGTCGACGCGGCGTTCGGCATGCTCGGCCTCGAGACCGCCTTCGCGGTGGTGCACGACCTGCTCGTGGCCGACGGCCGGCTCGGCTGGGCCGACCTCACCCGGCTGATGTCCACCGGCCCGGCGCGCATCGCCGGCCTGGCCGACCACGGCCACCAGGTCGCAGCAGGTGCCCCGGCCAACCTGGTGCTCGTCGACCCCACCGCCACGGTCCGCGTCGACCGCGACACCTCGCAGTCCCTGTCCCGCAACACCCCGTGGCACGGCCAGGCCCTCACCGGCGCCGTCCACACCACGATCCTGCGCGGCCGCGTCACGGCCCGTGGAGGGGAGCCCACCGCATGCTGACCACCCGCGAGCCCGCCGTCCTGATCCTCGAGGACGGCCGCACCTTCACCGGCCGGGCCTACGGCCACCGGGGCTCCACGGTCGGCGAGGCCGTCTTCTCCACCGGCATGACCGGTTACCAAGAGACGCTCACCGACCCGAGCTACCACCGCCAGGTCGTCGTCATGACCGCCCCGCACGTCGGCAACACCGGCTGGAACGACGAGGACGACGAGTCGGCCCGCATCTGGGTCGCCGGCTACGTCGTGCGCGACCCCGCGCTGCGGCCGAGCAGCTGGCGGTCGAACCGGTCGCTGGAGGACGAGCTCGACGCCCAGGGCGTCGTCGGCATCTGCGACCTCGACACCCGGGCGCTGACCCGCCACCTGCGCGAGCGCGGCGCCATGCGGGTCGGCATCTTCTCCGGGGATGCCGCGAGCGCACCGCGCGAGCGGCTGCTCACCCAGGTCATCGACTCGCCGCCGATGGCCGGGGCCTCGCTCGCCGAGCAGGTCGCCACCGACACGGCCTACGTCGTGCCGGCGGTGGGGGACAAGCGCTTCACCGTCGCGGTCGTCGACCTCGGCATCAAGGCGATGACGCCGCAGATGATGGCCGAGCGCGGCATCGAGGTGCACGTGCTTCCCGCCACCGCCACCATCGGCGACGTGCGGGCCCTCACGCCCGACGGCGTCTTCTTCTCCAACGGCCCCGGCGACCCGGCGACCGCCCAGGTGCAGGCCGAGCTGCTCCGCGAGGTGCTGGCCGACGGCACCCCCTACTTCGGCATCTGCTTCGGCAACCAGATCCTCGGCAAGGCGCTCGGCTTCGGCACGTACAAGCTGAAGTACGGCCACCGCGGCATCAACCAGCCGGTCATGGACCGCACGACCGGCAAGGTCGAGGTCACCGCGCACAACCACGGCTTCGCCGTCGACGCGCCTCTCGACCGCGACACCGAGACCCCCTTCGGCACGGCCTCGGTCAGCCACGTCTGCCTCAACGACGACGTCGTCGAGGGCCTCGAGGTCAAGCGCGACGGGCGGCTGGTCGCCTTCTCGGTGCAGTACCACCCGGAGGCCGCGGCCGGACCCCACGACGCCGCCTACCTCTTCGACCGCTTCGTCGACCTGATGGCCGGAACCCGAACGCCCGACGCCACGACCGAAGGGGTGCACGCCTGATGCCGAAGAGAGACGACATCAAGAGCGTCCTGGTCATCGGCTCCGGCCCGATCGTCATCGGCCAGGCCTGCGAGTTCGACTACTCCGGCACCCAGGCCTGCCGGGTGCTGCGCGAGGAGGGCATCCGGGTCATCCTGGTGAACTCCAACCCGGCCACGATCATGACCGACCCCGAGTTCGCCGACGCCACCTACGTCGAGCCGATCACCCCCGAGATCGTCGAGAAGATCATCGCCAAGGAGCGGCCGGATGCCGTGCTCGCCACCCTGGGCGGTCAGACCGCGCTGAACTGCGCGATGGAGCTGCACGAGCGCGGCATCCTCGAGAAGTACGACTGCCCGCTCATCGGCGCCAACGTCGAGGCGATCATGCTCGGCGAGGACCGCGAGAAGTTCAAGGGCGTCGTCGCGCGCTGCGGCGCCGAGTCGGCCCGGTCGTTCATCTGCCACTCGATGGACGAGGTCATCGTCGCGGCGGAGGACCTCGGCTACCCGGTGGTCGTGCGGCCCTCGTTCACGATGGGTGGCCTGGGCTCGGGCTTCGCCCACGACGAGGAGGAGCTGCGCCGCATCGCCGGCGCCGTGCTCCAGTACTCCCCGGTCACCGAGGTGCTGCTCGAGGAGTCGATCCTGGGCTGGAAGGAGTACGAGCTCGAGGTCATGCGCGACCACGCCGACAACGTCGTGGTGGTCTGCTCGATCGAGAACCTCGACCCGATGGGCGTGCACACCGGCGACTCGATCACCGTCGCCCCGGCGCTCACCCTCACCGACCGCGAGTACCAGCGGCTGCGCGACATCGGCATCGCCGT
>DASSQL010000503.1:0-14204 GCA_035702525.1 Ornithinibacter sp.
AGGAACGCCAGGCCCTGGAACTCGGCGATCGGCCGGCCGAACTGCTCGCGCTCGCTCGCATAGGCGGCCGCCGCGTCGAGCGCAGCCTGGGCGAGTCCGGTTGCGGCAGCGGCGATCCCGAGGCGCCCAGAGTCGAGGGCCGACAGGGCGGTCCTCATGCCGTCGCCCTCGGCGCCGACGAGCCGCGCGGACTCGACGGGGACGGCGTCGAACATGACCTGCGCGACGGGGTCGCAGTGCAGGCCCATCTTGCGCTCGGGCGCGGCGAAAGTCAGTCCCGGCGCGTCGCCCGGGACGACGAACGTCGACAGGCCCTTGCCGCCGTCGTCGGACGTGCGGGCGAAGGTCGTGTAGTAGTCGGCGTGCCCGGCGTGGCTGATCCAGGCCTTGGTGCCCTTGAGGCTCCAACCGTCGTCGGTGCGCGTGGCCCGGGTCGTCATGGAGGCGATGTCGGAGCCGGCGAGGGGCTCGGACAGGCAGTAGGCGCCGAGCTGGTCGCCGGAGAGCATGCCGGGCAGGAGCGCGGCCTTCTGCTCGTCGGTGCCGTAGGTGGCGACGGGGTAGGCGGTGAGGCTGTGCACGCTGACGCCGACGGCGACGCTCATCCAGACCGAGGCGATCTCCTCGACGACCTGGAGGTAGACCTCGTAGGGCTGGTCGGCCCCGCCGAACTCCTCGGCATAGGGCAGTGACAGCAGGCCGGCCCGGCCCAGCGTGCGGAAGGTCTCCTCGGGAAAGGTGCGGGCGCGTTCGGCGTCGTCGACCTTCGGCGCGAGGTCCTTGCGGCAGATCTCTCGCGTCAGCTCGATCAGGTCGGTGGCTTCGTCGGTCGGCATCAGCCTCGTCGCTGGCATGGGTCGAGGGTAGCGAGATGCTTGGACGTCCAACCAATCCGCGGCATCCGGGCTGGTCGGGCGGGTGGTAGTAGTACCTCCGGACGCCCCCCGGTGCCGAAGGGACAGTGTCCGCCGGAGACCAGGTTGTTTAACGTTCAGTCATGGCCGGTTACACGGGAAGCATGGTCGCTCTCGAGCCGGGCCGACCGGCCCGCACCGAGCAGCGCGACGGCTCGACCGTGGTCGTCAAGGGCTACCCCCGCACCGAGGGTGCGGCGGTCCACGCGGCGATGACGGCCCTGTGGGCCTCTCCGTTGGGCCGCGGTCGCGCGGCCGGGCCGGGGATGCCGCAACCGCTCGGCTTCGACCAGTACACCGGCGAGCTCACCACCGCCTGGGTACCGGGAACCCCGCTGGGCGAGCCGGGACGAGTGGACGGGGCGATCTCCCGCGCCGTGGAGGTCGGCAACCTGCTGGCCGACCTCCACGGCAGTGGGGTCGTCGTGGGCCGGGTGCGTGACCGGCGCGAGCTCGCGCGGTCGGTCGGCCGGCAGGTCGCCGGCACCGCCGCCGACCCGACGACGCCGGGTGTCGTGCTCGAGGCGTTCATCGAGGCGTCGCTCGCGGTCGACCGGTCCTGGGTGATCGACGAGGCCCCCCGCCGCCTCGTGCTCAGCCACGGCGCCCTGACCCCCCGCCGCGTGCTCGCGGGCGACCGGGGGCTGGTGCTCGTCGACTTCGACCGGCTGCAGATGGCCGAGCCCGAGCGGGACCTCGCCCACTGGGCCGCGTGGCTGTGGGTCACCGAGGGGGCCCACGACGTACCCGACACCACCGAGCTGCTCGGCGACCTGGTCTGCGGCTACGCCGCCGCGGCGCGCCGGGCGCCGGCCGACCGCGCGGCCCTGGAAGTGCACCTGGCGGTGTGCCTGGTGCGGATCGCCCACGGCTGGGTGGCCCTGCGGCGCGACCCGTTGACCCGGGTGCGCGTGCTGCGCGTGGCGGCGGCGCTGGCCGACCGGCATCCGGCACGTCGGGCCGGCCGGGCGAGCTGAGTCGCCCCGGGCGCTCGGCCCCCTCCCCTGCCCCCGGTCTGGCTCAGCCCTCGGGCAGGGCCTGGTGGGCGGGCTCGCCCTCGGGGTCGCGGAAGTGCTCGAGGCGCGGCCGCTTGGGGTCGACCAGGTCGCCGGACGAGCGGCCCTGCAGCCGCCGCTGCACCCACGGCCCGGCGTAGGTGCGGGCCCACGCCGCGTGGCCGCGCAGCTCCTCGGCGCGGGTGGCCCGGTCGGCCGGCGGCAACGGGGTGGTCCAGTCGGCCAGGTCGGTGCGGTGCCCGAGGGCGGTGAGCGCGGCCAGCGCCACCCGTCGGTGCCCCTCCGAGGTGAGGTGGATGCGGTCCTCGGCCCACATCCGCCAGTCCCGCAGGGCGGCCATCCCCCACAGGTTGAGCACGTAGCAGCCGTGCCGCTGGGCGATGGTGAACAGGTTCGCGGCGTGCACGGCGTGCCGGCCGCGCAGCGCCTTGAACAGCCCGGCGTCGCGGGTGTCGGTGGGCGTCGCGAGGAGCACGTCGGCGCCGCTGTGCCGCAGCCGCACCACCGCCTCCTCCAGCCGTGCGGCCAGCCCGTCGAGGTCGACCTGGGGGCGGAGCAGGTCGTTGCCGCCGCCCACCATCGACACGAGGTCGGGCTGCATGCCCAGCGCGGCATCGAGCTGCGGGCCGACCACGTCGCCCAGCTTGCGACCGCGCACGGCGAGGTTGGCGTAGCCGAACGGCAGGTGCTCACGCTCGGCGACGGCATCGAGGTGCTGCGCCAACCGGTCGGCCCAACCGACGTACGCGTCCGGGCGGGTGGGGTCCGGGTCGGACATCCCCTCGGTGAACGAGTCGCCGATCGCGACGTACCGGGTCCAGACCCGGCGGGATGCGGCGGCGGGTGTCACGGGATCCTCCAGTCGACGGGGTCCGCGCCCTGGCTGACCAGCAGCGCGTTGGTGCGGCTGAACGGGCGCGACCCGAAGAAGCCGGCGTGCGCGGAGAGCGGGCTCGGGTGCGGGGACTCGATGCACGCGACCCCCGGCAGGTGCGGCACGAGCCCGCGGGCGTCGCGCCCCCAGAGGATGGCGACCAGCGGCCCGCCGCGCTCGACGAGGGCCGCGATGGCCCGGGCCGTCACGTGCTCCCAGCCGCGACCGCGGTGGCTGGCCGGCTTGCCCGGGGTCACGGTGAGCACCCGGTTGAGCAGCAGCACCCCCTGATCCGCCCACGGGGTGAGGTCGCCGGTGCTCGGGGTCGGCAGGCCGAGGTCGGCCTCGAGCTCTCGGTAGATGTTGACCAGGCTGCGGGGCACCGGTCGCACGTCGGGGGCCACCGAGAACGACAGGCCGACGGCGTGCCCGGGGGTCGGGTAGGGGTCCTGCCCGACGACGAGCACGCGCACGGCATCGAGCGGTCGTTCGAAGGCGCGCAGCACGAGGGCGCCGCCGGGCAGGTAGCCGCGACCGGCGGCCACCTCGGCGCGCAGGAACTCGCCGAGCTGGGTGACCACGGGCTCGACGGGGGCCAGGGCCTGCGCCCACGACGGGTGCACGAGGTCCCCGAGGGGTCGTGCAGGGGTCGTGGCGTTCATCGCCCCCACCGTATCTCCGCGGTCAGCGGAAGATCGCGGCGACGTCGTCGAGGCGGCTGGGCACGAGCCGGAACCAGGCCCAGGTGCCCCGCTTCTCGCGCTCGAGCAGGCCGGCCTCGACCAGCACCTTGAGGTGGTGCGACACGGTCGGCTGGGAGAGCCCGACCAGCGGGGTGAGGTCGCAGACGCATGCCTCGCCGGCCTGCGTCGCGCGGATCGCGCTGAGCAGCTGCAGGCGCACCGGGTCGGCCACCGCCTTGAGCAGGGCGGCGCTCGTCTCGGCGTCCTCCCGGCCCAGGCCGCCGTCGACGCCGATCCCGCAGCAGGCCGAGGTGGCCACCGGAAGGACGGTGGCCTGCGGGAGGGGGGTGGGCGGCATGTCTGGCTCCTCACACATATTGACGAACATCTATGTTCTGTGGTCTGCTGTGGCTGTCACGAACGCATCGATGATAGTCGATATTCAAGGAGGATGCCGTGAGCACACCGACCACGTCCACCACCCCCGTCGCCGCGCCCCCCACGACCGGCCGCGTGCAGCTGGCCCTCAACGTCAGCGACCTCGAGGCGTCGGTGGCCTTCTACTCCGCGATGTTCGGGGTGCAGCCGCACAAGCGCCGCCCGGGCTACGCCAACTTCGCCATCACCGAGCCGCCGCTCAAGCTCGTGCTCATCGAGACCAGCGAGGCCACCCGGGGCACGGGCACCGCCGGGGCGCTCAACCACCTCGGCGTCGAGGTCGGGTCGACCGACGACGTCGCCGCGGCGCGGGCCCGGTTCACCGACGCCGGCCTGGCCGCCTTCGACGAGAACGACACCACCTGCTGCTACGCCCTGCAGGACAAGGTGTGGGTGCACGACCCGGCCGGGGCCCCGTGGGAGGTCTACACCGTCAAGGACGAGAACCCCGCCGACGCCCGCCCGGCCACGGCGAGCCTGGAGATCCTCGGCGACGGCGCGTGCTGCACGTCCGCGGCATCCGGCTCCACGGCATCCGACACGGAGGCGTCCGGCGCAACGGCACCGAAGGCGCAGGCCTGCTGCTCGTGACCGCCACCCCCGACGCCCCGGCGCCACCGACCGAGCACGTCGCCGCCCGGCTCTCGACCCTCGACCGGTTCCTGCCGGTGTGGATCGGCCTGGCCATGGCGGCCGGCCTCGTGCTCGGTCGGGTGGTGCCCGGCCTCGGCGGTGCGCTGTCGTCCGTCGAGGTGCGCGGCGTCTCGCTGCCGATCGCCCTCGGCCTGCTCGTGATGATGTACCCGGTGCTGGCCAAGGTGCGCTACGACAAGCTCGACTCGGTCACCGGCGACCGGCGGATGCTCGTCTCGAGCGTGGTGCTCAACTGGGTGGTCGGGCCGGCGCTGATGTTCACCCTGGCCTGGGTGTTCCTCTACGACCTGCCCGAGTACCGCACCGGGCTGATCATCGTGGGGCTGGCCCGCTGCATCGCCATGGTGATCATCTGGAACGACCTGGCCTGCGGCGACCGTGAGGCGGCGGCGGTGCTCGTCGCCCTCAACTCGGTCTTCCAGGTCTTCGCGTTCGGCGCCCTGGGCTGGTTCTACCTCTCGGTGCTGCCGGGCTGGCTCGGCCTGCCCCAGGAGACCCTCGACGTCTCGCCGTGGCAGATCGCGGCGTCGGTCGTCGTCTTCCTCGGCATCCCCCTCCTGCTCGGCTACCTCTCCCGAAGAGTGGGCGAGAAGCGGTGGGGGCGAACGGCGTACGAGCGGTCGTTCCTGCCTCGCATCGGGCCGTGGGCGCTCTACGGACTGCTCTTCACGATCGTCGTGCTGTTCGCGCTGCAGGGTGACCAGATCACCAGCGCGCCTCTCGACGTCGCCCGCATCGCACTGCCGCTGCTCGTCTACTTCGCCCTGATGTGGGGCGGCGGTTTCCTGCTCGGGCGCGTGCTCGGCATGACCTACGAGCGCACGACCACGCTCGCGTTCACCGCCGCCGGCAACAACTTCGAGCTCGCCATCGCGGTGGCGATCGCCACCTTCGGCGTCACCTCCGGCCAGGCCCTCGCCGGCGTGGTCGGCCCGCTCATCGAGGTGCCCGTGCTGGTGGCCCTCGTGTACGTCTCGCTCGCCCTCCGGAAGAGGTACCCCCATGCCTGACCGCCCCTCCGTCCTGTTCGTCTGCGTGCACAACGCCGGCCGCTCGCAGATGGCCGCGGCCTGGCTGCAGCGCCTGGCCGGTGGCGCCGTCGAGGTGCGCTCGGCCGGCAGCGCGCCCGCGGACACCGTGAACCCGGCCGCCGTCGCGGCGATGCTCGAGGTGGGCATCGACATGGCCGACGAGGTGCCCAAGGTGCTCACGACCGATGCCGTGCGCGAGTCCGACGTCGTCATCACCATGGGGTGCGGCGACACCTGCCCGATCTTCCCCGGCAAGCGCTACGAGGACTGGGAGCTCGACGACCCGGCCGGTCAGGGGGTGGAGGCCGTGCGCCCCATCCGCGACGAGATCCGCGGCCGCGTCGTCGCCCTCCTCGCCGGCCTCGGCGTGGAGCCCGTCCCCTCCGTCTGACCCCCGGCACCTGCTCGGAGTCGGCTGCCCAGGTGGCTGCTCGCGCGCCCACCTGAGCACAACAACTCCCGGATGCCGGGCGCTCGCGGCCGCTTCGGCGTCGCCTACCGCGTGGTACTCGCTGTGATCACGACGAGTACCACGCGGTAGCTCGCGCCGTACCGCGCCCGGGCCGCCTCTGGACTGCCCGCGAGCGCGGACGTGGTCGCCTTGACAGCCACATCCGCGCGAAGCGCTCCGCGACGGGGAGCGCACGGCACCACCTGGCTCGGTCGAGGGGTTGTGTCGCGACATATCGCGATATATCGTGATTCCAGAACACGACATATCGCGAAAGGATCGTGTCATGGCGGAAGAGTCCTGGGTCGTCAGCGGCCCACAGGTCATCGACATCGACGAGGTGCGCTCGCTGCGCGTGCAGTTGGTGGGGGGGCGCGTCGACGTCGTCGCGCACGACGAGCCCGGCGCCCGGATCGAGGTGCACAGCGTCGACGGCCGCCCGCTCGAGGTGTCGCTCAGCGACGGCGAGCTGCGGGTCGGCTACCAGTTCACGCTCGACGGGTGGGAGGGCTTCCTGGAGAAGTTCCGCAACTTCCGCGACAAGGACCGCGCCGACGTCAGCATCGCCGTCCCGCGCGACCTGCCCACGAAGGTCGGCACGGTGAGCGCGGAGGGGCTCGTGGCCGGCATCCAGGCGGCCGCCTCGGTCTCGACGGTCTCCGGCTCGGTGGTCGTCGACGGCACCCGGGGCCGGCTCAAGGCCGGCAGCGTCTCCGGCGAGGTCGTCGTGCGCGACCACACCGGTGACCTCGCGCTCAACACGGTGTCCGGCGAGTTCGCCGCCTCCGGCGCGCTGACCCGGGTGCAGGCGAACTCGGTCTCGGGCGAGGTCGCCCTCGACGTGACGTCGGGGAGCACCTCGATCGAGGCCACCACGGTGAGCGGTGACGTCACGGTGCGCCTGCCCGAAGGAGAGCCCGTCAACGTCACGGCCAACGCCGTCTCGGGGCGGGTGGTCGTCGACGGTGAGGACCACAGCGGGACCATGCCCGGTCGCAAGGTCGTGCTGCGCACCACCGACGCCAGGAGCCACGTGTCGGCGAGCACCGTGTCCGGCAACGTCACCCTGCTGCGCGGGGCGCCGGTCCAGGACGACGCAGCGCACGGCCACAGGACGGTCTGAGATGCCGCCCGTCTTCGCCCACGGCCAGCTGCGCCTGTACCTGCTGGCCCTGCTGGAGCAGCGCCCGATGCACGGTTACGAGGTGATCACCGCGCTGTCCGACCGGTTCGGCGGTACCTACCGGCCCAGCGCGGGGACCATCTACCCTCGCCTGGCCCAGCTCGAGGAGGACGGCCTGGTGCGGCGCACCGACGTCGACCGCCGCAGCACCTACGAGCTCACCGATGCCGGGCGCCACGAGCTGGAGGCCCGCCGCGGCGAGCTCGCGGCGCTGGAGCAGGGCATCGCCGAGACCGTGCGCGACCGGGCCGCCCGGGTGCGCGACGACGTGCGCGGCACGATGAGCGGCCTGCGAGCCGAGCTCGCGGCCGCCGCGCAGGAGGCCCGCGCCGCGGCACCCGCCTCCACCGGCGCGAACCGCGACCCGCGGTCGAGGTCGCACGTGCGCTTCACCGAGGCCGACGCCCTGGTGCGCCGCTTCCGTGACGAGGTGCGCGCCGAGCTGCGCCGGGCCGACACCGCCGGCCGGCTCGAGGACCTCACCGTCGAGACGCTGCGCACGGTGCTCGACTCGGCGCTGTCGGCCGTGCGCCAGACGGTGCGCTGAGGCCGGGAGGGCGGACCGTGCTCCCCGTCGGGTGGCAGTGGACCTGGGTGTGCTCGCGGACCCTGTCACTGCCGCCGGCGCGGGGTGGGCAGACTGTGGCGGTGACCACCCCGGCATCCGACCACCGCCTCGACACCCCGCAGCCGCGCTTCCCGGTCGTGCTGTTCGACCTCGACGGCACGCTGGCCGACACCATCCCGCTCATCGTCGCCTCCTACCAGCACGCGTTCCGCACCGTGCTCGCCGAGGAGGTCGAGGAGAACCGCGCCCGCGCCTGGATCGGCCGCCCGCTGCTGCCGGCCCTGCTCGAGGAGAGCCCCGAGCACGGCCACGAGCTCGACCGCGTCTATCGCGAGTGGAACCTCGCCAACACGGCCCGGCTGATCCAGCGGTACCCGGGCGTGCCCCAGCTGCTCGCCGACCTCCTCGCCGCGGGGGTCACCTGTGCGGTGGCCACGTCCAAGCGGCGCGAGACCGCCCGCATCGCCCTGCACTCGGTCGGCATCGACCACCTCGTCGACGTCGTGGCCGCCCTCGAGGACACCACGGCCCACAAGCCGGCGCCCGACCCGCTGCTGCACGCCGCCGCGACCCTCGGCGTCGACCCGGCCGACTGCGTCTACGTCGGCGACGCCACGGTCGACGTGCTCGCGGCCCGGGCCGCCGGCATGGCCGCCGTCGCCGTCACCTGGGGCGCGGGGGAGCGCGACGCCCTCCTCGCCGCCGGCCCGGACGTCCTGGTCGACACGGTTCCCGACCTCGCGACGTATCTCCTGGGCCGCCGCGACGGCTAGAGTCGCCGCCGTGCACGGGAAGCGGTACGAGGAGAACAAACACACCGAGCTCGCGGCGCTCGCGGACGCCGTGATGGCCTACGCCGAGGAGCGGGTGCGGATCTCGCCACCCCTCGACCAGCCGATGAGCCAGGGCGACCTCGACCGCCTCGTCGGGCAGACGATCACCGCCGAGGGCTTCGGTGGCATCGCCACGATGCGGATGTTCGCCGAGGACCTGGCCCCCACCTGCCTCTCCACCGACCACCCGCGCTACCTGTCGTTCATCCCGTGCGCCCCGAGCGACGCCGCGGTGATGTTCGACCTGGTCGTCGGTGCCTCGTCGATCTACGCCGGCTCCTGGCTCGAGGGCTCCGGGGCCGTGTACGCCGAGAACCAGGCACTGCGCTGGATCGCCGACCTCGTCGGGCTGCCGGCCGGGGCCGGTGGCGTCTTCACCCCCGGCGGCACGATCGGCAACCTGTCCGCCCTCGTGGCGGCCCGGCACACCGCGCGCCGCACGGCGGCCGCGGGCGTGCGGCCCAACCGCGTCGCCGCCACCGCCGGGGCGCACTCGTCGATCTCCTCGGCCTGCGACGTCATGGATGCCGAGCTGGTCGGCGTGCCGGTCGACGAGCACTGGCGGCTCACCGGGCCGGCCCTGCGGGCCGTCATCGAGGAGCACGGCCCGGAGACCTTCTTCGCCGTGGTGGCCACCTGTGGCACCACCAACTTCGGCATCATCGACGACCTGGCCTCGGTGGCCGAGGTCTGCCGCGAGTTCGGCATCTGGTTCCACGTCGACGGTGCCTACGGCGGCGCCGGCCTGGCCGCCCCCTCGGTGCGCGACCTGTACGCCGGCATCGAGCACTGCGACTCGTTCATCGTCGACCCGCACAAGTGGCTCTTCGCCCCGTTCGACTGCTGCGCGCTGCTCTACCGCGAGCCGGCCGAGGCGCGCGCCGCGCACACCCAGCGGGCCGGCTACCTCGACGTGCTCACCGACGCCGACGAGTGGAACCCCACCGACTACTCGGTGGGCCTGACCCGCCGGGCCCGCGGCCTGCCCTTCTGGTTCTCGCTCGCCGTCAACGGCACGGACTCCTACGAGGCCGCGATCGAGCACACCCTCGACGTCGCCCGGTTCGCCGAGGCGGAGGTGCTGCGTCGCCCCGAGCTCGAGCTGGTTCGTGAGCGCGACCTGTCCGTCGTGGTCTTCCGGCGGCACGGCTGGTCACCCGCCGACTACCAGGCCTGGTCGGACCGGATGCTGGCCGACGAGTTCGCGTTCGTCGTGCCGACCACCCACGACGGCGAGACGCTGGCCCGCTTCGCGATCGTCAACCCGGAGACCAGCGAGGACGACATCACCGCCATCCTCGACACCATGACCTGACCGCTCGCTGGGGGCCGTGGGGCTGTTGTGACGCCTGATCCACCGATCGCCCGCCCTGTCCAGCCGACACGCGGACCGGCTCGTCCGGCGAATGACACACGTGTCATTTCCCGGTTAGAGTGGGCGCTCAGCAGGTCACGGACGAAGGGTCGAGGAACACGTGAGCGCCGCCTCCGAACAGCTCAGCACGGTTGCCCCCACTGCGGGGCTGTCCGAGCGGGACCGCGAGATCATCGCCTTCGAGCGGCAGTGGTGGAAGTACGCCGGCTCGAAGGAGACGGCGATCAAGGAGCTCTTCGACATGAGCTCGACGCGCTACTACCAGGTGCTCAACGCCCTCATCGACCACCCCGCGGCCCTCGAGCACGACCCGATGCTGATCAAGCGGCTGCGCCGGCTGCGCGCCAGCCGCCAGCGGGCCCGCTCGGCCCGCCGCCTCGGTCTGGAGCCCTGACCCGCCACCCCCCGAACCAGTGACGCCCGTCCGTGAGGGAAGCCGGACGGGCGTTGCTGTGTCCGCGGCCGGGACGCACGGATGCCGGGTGCGCGAGGTGCGCACCCGGCATCCGGGACGATCGTGGAGCGGGGTGCGCTCAGTCCAGGTCGGGGTCGGGGAACTCGACCGGCCAGCCCTTCTTGGCGAGCTGGTCGCGCACCCGGCGCAGGTCGTTGTCGCTGGGGTCGGCGTGCGTGTACTCGGTGATGGCCGCGGCGATGTCGGACGGGCCGGCCGGGCTGACGTCGGCCCGACGCAGCGCCTTGGCGACCTTCTTGACCTCGGCGCGGGTCAGCCGGCGCTCGAGGAGCGCGATCAGCGGCATGTAGTCGTGCTCGGGCACGCCACCGGGGTAGCCCTCACGCAGCCAGGAGACGATCCGGGCGAGCGCGCTGCCCTCCTTCGGCGGGGCGTCGTCGTCCTCCTCGTCACCGGCGAGCGGCCACCCACCGAGCACGAGCTTCGCGGCGACCCGGCGCATCTGCGCCTCCTCGGGGAGCAGCGCGGCGGCGGCGGTGTCGGTGATCAGGCCGTCCTTGTGCAGGCGGCGCAGCACGTCGAGCGCGCGGTCGCCGCCGATCCGCTCCTGGAGCACGGCCAGCAGGGCCGCGGTCTCCTCGTCGGGGACGCCATCGGGGTAGCCCTCGCGGATCCACTGCAGGACCGGTCCGGACAGCTGGTTCATGAAGGGTGGTCTCCTACGACTTCTCGACGATGGTCGGGTAGATGTGCTCGAAGCTGACTTCCTTGCCGAAGCCGGTCGCCACGATGATCATCATGCCGACGACCACGCCTGCGACGACGACGGCGATGAGCAGGCCGGCGAACAGGCGGCTGGACATCCTCGGGGTGCTGTGGATCTCGCCGGTCTCGTCGGCGTAGGACGTCGAGCCGATGGTCAGCACCCGCAGGGCGACGGCGTAGACGAAGGGCAGGCCGGCGCCGAAGACGAGGCCGGCGACGAAGACCTTGCTGGCGCCCTGGAGTACGAGCTGGAGGGTGTTCACGGCGTCCGTCCTCAGTGGGTCTTGGTCTCGGTGGGTTCGACCTCGTCGCGGTCGAGCGCGTCAGGGGCGGCGGCGCCGTTCGGCCCGGCGCTGCCGTTGAGGCCGGTCGGGCCGGTGGGGCCGTCGGGGCCGGACCCGTTCTGACCGTGGGTGACCGGGGCGTGCTCGTAGACCGGCGAGGTGATCTCTGCCGCGCGCTCCCACGTGTCGTTGACGTTGTCCGCGCCGACGTGCTCACGCCGCGAGCTGCGGAAGATCCACCCGGACACGGCGGTCAGGATGAGGAACACCACGGTGGCGCCCGCGGCCCCACCGATGCTGTCGCCGATCCACCACATCAGGGCGCCCATCAGCGCCGCGATGGGGAAGGTGGTCGCCCACGCGGTCACCATCCGGCCGGCCGTCGACCACCGCACCGGGGTGCCTCGGCCGAGGCCGCCACCGAGCACCGAGCCGGTGGCCACGTGGGTGGTCGAGAGGGCGAAGCCGAGGTGGCTCGCGGAGAGCAGCACCGCGGCCGTCGCGCCGTCGCTCGACATGCCCTGGCGCGGGGTGATGTCGACCAGCCCCTTGCCCAGGGTGCGGATGATCCGCCAGCCGCCGAGGTAGGTGCCGGCGGCGATGGCCGTCGCGGCGCTGAACTTGACCCAGACCGGGATCGAGGTGGTGCTGGTCCAGTGACCGCTCGCGATGAGTGCGAGGGTCATGACGCCCATCGTCTTCTGGGCGTCGTTGGTGCCGTGCGCGATCGACACGAGCGAGGCGCTGCCGACCTGGCCGTAGCGGAAGTAGCGCTCCTCCAGGCGGTGCATGACGCTCTGCGTCACCTTGTGCACGAGCCAGCAGCCGGTGAAGGCGACGGTCAGGGCGATGATCGGGGAGATCAGCGAGGGCAGCAGGATCTTGCCGACGACGCCGTCGAGCTTGGTGCCGTCGCCGGTCCACTTCACCCCGGCCCAGCCCAGGCCGGCGGCGCCGGCGCCGGTGAGCCCACCGAGCAGCGCGTGCGACGAGCTGGACGGCAGGCCGAGCAGCCAGGTGAACAGGTTCCACAGGATGCCGCCGGCCAGGCCCGCCAGGATGATGAGCAGCACCGCCTCGCCGCCGTCGGCCAGCAGCTCGGCCTTGGGGGCTCCGTCCTTGGCCTGCAGGTTGATGACGGCGTTGGTGACGGTGAGCGCCACCTGCACCGAGAGGAAGGCGCCCACGAGGTTCAGGATGGCCGACAGGCCCACGGCGACCTTGGGCTTCAGGGCCCCGGTCGAGATCGACGCAGCCATGGCGTTGGCGGTGTCGTGAAAGCCATTCGTGAAGTCGAAGGCGAGTGCCGTCACGATGACGAGCACGAGCGTGATGTTTGCTGCGTCCACGATTGACCAGTCTGGGGGCGCCACCGCGACTTCACCAAGACGAGTGGCGCTGTTCACCCGCTGTTCACCTGCGCTGGGCGGGCGCCGTGGGCACGGCGCTGCCACGATGCGGCGGTGACCGACCTCGACTGGAGCACCCCCGACGGCCTCGCCGCGATCCGCGACCACCTCGCCGGCGCGATCGACGGCTGGCGCCAGCCGGTCGCGCACGCGGTGGGGCTCAGCCCTGCGTCGTCGTCGCCGGAGTGGGTGTTCTCGCACGTCAACGGCCCGGGCGGGGCGCACGGCCTGGCGGCCGTGGTGCTCGCCACGGTGCTCGGCCACGACGGGTCGACCGCCACGCTGCCGGTCTCGCGCCACCAGCTCGCCGCCGCCGTGGAGTCCCTGGAGCCGGCCCGGGCGTGCACCGACGTGGAGCACCCGAACCTCGCTGCGTGGCAGGAGGTGCTGCTCGAGCTGGACGGCAACCCGGCGCGCGAGGCGCAGGCCGTGTTCGTCGCCGATCTCGACGACCCGGTCACCTCCGAGGTCGACGGCTCGATGCGGGCGACCTTCGAGGGGCACGCCCCCGAGCTCTGACCGGCTGCCCACCGCACGTCCGGCCGTTTGCACTCTCCACCCGAGAGTGCCAATAATGGCGTTAGCACTCTCCAGGTGAGAGTGACAATCCTGACCGGTCCGGTGAGGGTCTGGTGCCCCGGCGACATGAGCCGACGGCATCCGTCTCGTCCGTCGCGGGCACCGCCCGGTCTCCCCTTCGATTCGCGTGGGAGGAACCACCCGAATGGCCAAGATCATCGCTTTCGATGAAGAGGCTCGCCGCGGTCTCGAGCGAGGCATGAACGTGCTCGCCGATGCCGTCAGGGTCACCCTCGGTCCCAAGGGCCGCAACGTCGTGCTGGAGAAGAAGTGGGGTGCCCCCACCATCACCAACGACGGCGTCTCGATCGCCAAGGAGATCGAGCTCGACGACCCGTACGAGAAGATCGGCGCCGAGCTCGTCAAGGAGGTCGCCAAGAAGACCGACGACGTCGCCGGTGACGGCACCACCACGGCGACCGTGCTGGCCCAGGCGCTCGTGCGCGAGGGTCTGCGCAACGTCGCCGCCGGCGCCAACCCGATGGCGCTCAAGCGCGGCATCGAGAAGGCCGTCGACGCCGTCTCCGCCGAGCTGCTCGCCGCCGCCAAGGACGTCGAGACCAAGGAGCAGATCGCCGCGACCGCGTCGATCAGCGCCGCTGACCCCCAGATCGGCGAGATGATCGCCGAGGCCATGGACAAGGTCGGCAAGGAAGGCGTCATCACCGTCGAGGAGAGCAACACCTTCGGCCTCGAGCTCGAGCTCACCGAGGGCATGCGCTTCGACAAGGG
>DASSQL010000504.1:0-8253 GCA_035702525.1 Ornithinibacter sp.
CGCAGCTGGTTGCGGCCCAGCTTGCGGTAGGGCTCGACGTCGACGACACCGTTGGCGCGCAACGTCTTCGCGATGGCCGCGGCATCGATGGAGTCGTCGAAGTCGATGGTCGCGACGACCTGTGAGCGGTTCGCCGGGTCGCTGACGTAGGGGGTGGCGTACTCGCTGGCCTCGGCCCAGTCGTACAGCCGGCCCGAGGAGTCCTTGGTGCGCGCGGTGGCCCAGTCGAGGCCGCCCTGCCCGTTGAGCCACTCGACCTGGTTGGCGAGCATCGCCAGGGTCGCGACCGCGGGGGTGTTGTAGGTCTGGTCGAGGCGGCTGTTGCTGATCGCGGTCGGCAGGCTGAAGAAGTCGGGCACCCAGCGGCCGGATGCCGTGATCTCCTCGACCCGCGCGAGGGCGGCCGGCGAGAACAGCGCCAGCCAGAGGCCACCGTCGGACGCGAACGACTTCTGGGGGGCGAAGTAGTAGACGTCGGTCTGGCTCACGTCGACCGGCAGGCCGCCGGCACCCGACGTGGCGTCGATGAGCACGAGGGCGTCGTCGTCGGCCCCGGCCACCCGCTGCACGGGAGCCATGACCCCGGTGCTCGTCTCGTTGTGCGCCCACGCGTAGACGTCGATGCCGGCCTCGGCGCGCGGGTCGGGGCGGCTGCCCGGCTCGCTCGAGATGACGGTCGGCTCGCCGAGGAACGGGGCGTTCTTGGTGACGGTCGCGAACTTGCTCGAGAACTCGCCGAAGGTGAGGTGCTGGGCGCGGTCGCGGACCAGGCCGAAGGCCGCGACGTCCCAGAACGCGGTCGCGCCACCGTTGCCGAGCACGACCTCGTACCCCTTGGGGAGGTCGAAGTAGGTGGACAGGCCGGAGCGGATGGACTTGACCAGGTTCTTCACCGGCGCCTGGCGGTGCGAGGTGCCCATGACGGTGCGGCCGATCGCGGTCAGGGCCTCCACCTGGGCGGGGCGGACCTTCGAGGGCCCGGAGCCGAAGCGACCGTCGGCGGGCAGCAGGTCGGCGGGAATGGTGATCTGGGCGTCACTCACGAGGCTTCTCCGGTGTCGTGGTCGGGGTGGGACGTCAGGGGCGAAACCGCCCCCGCGGCGGTCGCCGCAGGCCGTCCGGTGGGCGCGTCCCGACGTCGTCGGCGGGTGCGCGCCCGGCATCCATCCTCACCGATCGTGACCGGATGGCGGACGTGAGGTCCACCACGTGGATCCTGCCCGGTCGGTGGGCCGCGCCGTGCGGCTCAGCGCACGACACCACCGAGGGACCGGCTGGCGAAGCTCGAGGGGCCTCCGTCGGTGACCCACAGCGCGCCGTCGGTGCCGCGCCCGGCCATCAGGAAGCTGCCGTCCGGTCGCGACACGAGGTCGCCCGACGAGGTCCAGGCGGCCGTCGTGGCCACCACCATCGACCCGCGCTGGACGACGGCCCGCCGGTCGGACGCACGGCCGACCGCGAGCCGGGCGACGCCGGGCCAGGTGTCGCCGAGCGCCCGCGACGACCAGGTCGACAGCCCGTCGCTGCGCCGGACCCATCCGGTGGTGGCCGCGGTCGCCGAGAACTCCCGCTCGTAGGTCGCGCCGTTGGTGCCGCGGCCGCTCACGACGATCACCCCGCGGGCCGGGTCGGCCGAGGCCGACAACCCCGAGGTGAAGGCACCGCCGATGGTCACCCAGGCGCCCCACTGCGATCCGTTCCAGTGCTTGCGCACGCCCTCGCCGCTCGGCCGCACCGCGAAGACGTCGAGCGTGCCGTCGCCCAGGGAGGCGGCGTGCTGGGCGACGAGCCGCCCGCCGAGGTCGGTCGACCCGCGCCGGGTGCCGCCGGTGTACCACGAGTGCACGACCGACCCCGTGGCGCTGCGCGTGAGGAGGTCGATCCGCCCGGCTGCGGACGAGGCGGCCGACGGTGCGTCGGTGCTGTGGACGCCCGCGCCCGTCCAGCCCGCCCAGCTGGCGCCGTCGGTGGTGCTGCGTCGCATCCACACCTCGTCACGGGTGCTGCGGACGAAGGCGTCGATCTCGGTGCCGGTGCGGGCCAGTGCGACACCACCGGACAGGATCAGCTGCCCGGCCGAGCGCACCGGCACGGTGGCCGTCGGTGCGATCCGGATGATGCGGTCGTTGGTGCCGTTCGACGTCGTGAGCCACAGCGCGCCGTCGGGGCCCTCCATCAGGGTGCGGATCCGCGCGATGCCCTCGACCTGCGGCAGCCGGGTCGTGGCGACGACCCGGCTCGGCCCCGGGGTCGGGTTCATCCGCATGAGCAGCACGCCCTGACCCTTGAGCTCGGCCACGGCCAGCGAGCCGCGCCACGCCCCCCAACGCGGGTCGCTGAGGAAGGCCGCCCCGCTGGTGGCGACGGTCGGGAAGCCCGAGCGCCACATCGCCGGTGTGGCCGTGGGGAACTTGGTGAGGTCGGTCATCGGCGTCGACTCGTTGTACCCGGGGACCGGGTCCCAGCCGTAGTTGTCGCCTTTGGCCACGAAGTTGACCTCGTCGTCGCGATCGGTGCCGTGCTCGGCGGTCCACAGCTCGTTGGTGCCCGGCCGCAGCGCCAGCCCCTGCACGTTGCGGTGGCCGTAGTTGAAGACGTAGCGGGCGTTCCCACCGCGGGCGACGAACGGGTTGTCGGCCGGGATGCTGCCGTCCCAGCCCACGCGCAGCACCTTGCCGCCGAGCGAGGCCAGGTTCTGCGGGTTGGTGCCGACCGCGGCGTCGCCGGTGCCGACGTAGAGGTAGCCGTCGGTGCCGAACCGCAGCCGGCAGCCCGAGTGCCGCCCACTGCTCAGCGGGATGCCGGTGACGACCGGTGCGCCGTCGCTCACCGCCGTGGTGTCGCTGGTCAGCCGCCAGCGCAGCACGCGCACGTCGAGTGCGGCGCCGGTCGAGGTGGCCACCGACTGGCAGGTGTAGAACCGGCGGTTCGTCGTGGCCGCGGGGTCGGCGACGAGGCCGAGCAGGCCGCCCTCGCTCTGGGCGAAGATCGACGGGAAGCCCGAGATCGTGACCCGCCGCGGGGCGGCGCCGCCGCGCTTGCTCCACACCTGGCCGCCGCGCAGGTCGTACATGAGCAGGTCGCCGACCCAGGTGAGGTCCCACGGGAAGCTGAGCCCGCTGACCACGGTGGTGACCGAGATGGAGGGGGCGGCGGACGCCCGTGGGGCCGGGCTCCCCCCGACCACGAGCGCCAGCCCGAGGCCGATCGCGACGAGCGGGGTGACGAAGCGGGAGCGCGACACGGGCACCTTCCGGGGGTGACGGCATCCGGCACGGCGCCGGGATCCAGCGAGCGTAAGCCCGTTGGATCCCGGCGGCGACCCCAGCGAAGGGGTCAGTGGGCGCGGTAGCCCTTGACGTCCTCGATCGGGCGCGGACCGTGGCCGGTGTAGCGGGCGCTGGGCCGGATCAACCGACCGGTGCGCTTCTGCTCCAGGATGTGCGCGGACCACCCGGCCGTGCGCGCGGAGGCGAACAGGGGCGTCATCATGTCGGCCGGCACGTCGGCGAAGTCGAGCAGCACCGCAGCCCAGAAGTCGACGTTGGTCTCCATCCGGCGCTCGGGGTAGCGCTCGGCGAGCTCGGCGATGGCGGCCTTCTCGAGCTCGAGGGCCACCTCGTAGCGCGGGGTGCCGAGCCGCTTGCAGGTGTCGCGCAGCACGGTGGCTCGCGGGTCGTAGGCGCGGTAGACGCGGTGCCCGAAGCCCATCAGGCGCTCCTTGCGGTCGAGCACCTCCCTGACGTAGCGACGCGCGTCGCCCATCTGCTCCACGCCCTCGATCATGTGCTGGGCGCGGCTCGGGGCACCCCCGTGCAGCGGCCCGGACAGGGCGCCGATGGCGCCGCTCAGGCAGGCCGCGACGTCGGCCCCCGTGGAGGCGATGACCCGCGCGGTGAACGTCGAGGCGTTCATGCCGTGCTCGGCCGCGGAGATGAAGTAGGCGTCGATCGCCTCGACGTGCTTGGGGTCGGGCTCGCCACGCCAGCGGATCATGAACCGCTCGGCGATGGTGCGGCCCTTGTCGACCTCGCTCTGCGGCACCATCGGCGTGCTCTGCCCGTGTGCGGCCTGGCCGATGAACGAGATGGCCATGACCGAGGCGCGGGCGAGGTTCTCGCGGGCCTCGTCGTCGTCGATGTCGAGCAGCGGCTTGAAGCCCCAGACCGGCGCGAGCTGGGCCAGGGCCGACTGCACGTCGACCCGGATGTCGCCGGTGTGCACCGGCAGCGGGAACGGCTCGGCCGGGGGAAGGCCGGGGTCGAACTCGTCGTCGACGAGCAGGCCCCACACCTGGCCGAAGGACACCCGCCCCACGAGGTCGTTGATGTCGACCCCCCGGTAGCGCAGCGCGCCGCCCTCCTTGTCGGGCTCGGCGATCTCGGACTCGAAGGCGATGACGCCCTCCAGGCCCGGCTGGAAGGTCGGATCGCTGTCCGGGTGGGCGGTCCCGGTCTGTGCTGCGGTGGTCATGGGGTCCCCAATCGTCGCTCGTCGCCGTTGTCGGGCGGCCCCATTGTGCACGCCACCGTCACGCGTTCCCACCGTCCGTCCCGTTCGTGGACGTCGAGGACGACTCGCGGCGGTCGCGCACGGCCATGTTCTGGCCCCCGGCGTCTCGGATGTCGAACAGGTCCGTGGCCTCGAGCAGCTTGCTCAGTTTCGCGTAGCCGTAGTTGCGCGGGTCGAACGAGGACTGGTTCGAGATGTGGTTGCCGACCGTGCCGACGCGCGCCCACCCGGAGTCGTCGGCGGCGCCCTCGACGGCCCGGCGCAGCAGGGCCACGAGCTTGCGGTCACCGCGCAGCTGGGCGCGGGTCGCACGGGCCGGCGTCGCGTTCTGCGCCTGCGCCTCCGTGGCGGCGGCGGCCTTGGTGGCGGCCGTGGCGCTGGCCCGCGCGGCGGTGGTCTTCCTCGCGGATGCCGTGGCCTTGGCCGGGGTGGTGGTCGGCTCGGTCGCCGTGCTCGTCACCTTGGCCGTGGCCCGGCGCCGCTTCGTGGTGGGGGCCGCGGGCTCGTCGTCGGGGGACCGCACGGCATCGGCCCGTCCCGCATCCGGGAGGCCGGGCTCGGCCTGGCCGCTGGGGGAGGAGAGCCGGTTGAGCACGAGGAAGCGCGTGCAGGCGCTCTGGAACGGCTGCGGCGTCTTGGCGTCGCCGAAGCCGTAGACGTGGGCGCCGTGCTCACGCAGGTGCATGACCAGCGGGGTGAAGTCGGCGTCGGATGAGACGAGGGCGAACGCGTCGGGGCGCTGGGTGTGCAGGATCTCGACGGCGTCGACGGCCAGGGCGATGTCGCTGGCGTTCTTCCCCTTGCTCGGGTCGAACTGCTGCACCGGGCGAATCGCGTTCTCGTGCAACACCTCCTGCCACGACTTCAGGCCGGTCTTGGTCCAGTTGCCGTAGGCGCGGCGCACGTTGGTCTCGCCGAGGCGGGAGAGCTCGCCGAGGATGACGTCGATGCGCGAGGCCGTCGCGTTGTCGGCGTCGATGAGGAGGGCGATCTGCGCCGGTTTGTCCATGGTCGGACCCTATGCCCGCGGGACCTGGCCCTGACCGGTCGGCACCCTCGTGCATGATCACCGGGTGCTGCGCTCCCACCTGCCGGACCTCACCCCGCTGCGGGTGAACCCGGCATACCGGCGGCTGTACGCCGGCTTCACCCTCTCGAACGTCGGCTCGCAGATGGCCGTGGTCGCCATCGGGCTGCAGGTGTACGCGATCACCGGGTCGACGGCGTCGGTCGGGCTGGTGGGGTTCTTCGCGCTGGTACCGCTGGTGGCGTTCGGGCTCTACGGCGGCTCGCTGTCCGACCACCACGACCGCCGGCTGGTGGCGCTGGTCGCCAACCTGGTGGCCTGGGCGACGTCGATCGCGTGTGCCGTGCAGGCCTGGCTCGGCAACGAGAACGTCTGGGTGCTCTACGTGCTGGTGGCCGTGTGGAACGGTGCGTTCGGGGTGAGCTCGCCGGCCCGGCAGAGCATCTACCCGCGCATCCTGCCGCGCGAGCAGCTGCCGGCCGCCAACGCCCTGGGCGTCTTCGCGATGTCGACCGCGATGATGGTCGGTCCCCTGATGGCGGGACTGCTCGTCGACTGGGGCGGGTTCGCGACCGCCTACACCGCCGACGCCCTCGTGACCCTGGCCGCGCTGTGGGGGCTGTGGCGGCTGCAGGCCCTGCCGCCGGAGCCGCACGCCGCCGGCGAGGCGACCCGGGCGGGGCTGGCCTCGGTGCTCGACGGCTTCCGCTTCCTGCGCGGCGCCCCGAACGTGCGGATGACCTTCGTGGCCGACATCGCCGCGATGCTGCTCGCCCAGCCGCGCGTGCTGTTCCCGGCGGCCGGGGCCGTCATCCTCGGTGGGGGCGCGAGCACGGTGGGCTACCTCTACGCCGCCGCGGCGGTGGGTGCGGTGCTCGCGACCCTGACGTCGGGGCGGCTCGGTGGGGTGCGCCGGCAGGGCCGGGCGATCATGGTCAGCATCGTCGGCTGGGGCGTCGGCATCATCGGGCTCGGGGTCGCGCTGCTCGGCGCGGGCGGCTGGCTCACCCCGACCCAGGCGCTGTGGGGGGCGCTGCTCGCCATGGCGTTCGCCGGCGCCGCGGATGCCGTGAGCGCCGTCTTCCGCACGACGATCCTGCAGTCGGCCGCGCCCGACCGGATGCGCGGGCGGCTGCAGGGCGTCTTCATCGTCGTCGTGGCCGGCGGCCCGCGGGTGGGCGAGCTGCTCGGCGGCACGGTGGCCGAGCGGATCGGCGAGGGCTGGACCGCCGTGTGGGGTGGCATCGCCTGCATCGTCGCCATCGGGCTGCTGTCGCTGCGCCAGCCCGGGTTCCTCCGGTACGACGCGCGCCACCCCACTCCCTGAGGTTCGACGCCGGCAGCAGGGGCGACCTGACGCGACATACGATCCGAGGATGAGTGACGGACGGGTCGACTACGACGGTGACGGCCTGACCGAGGAGGCGCTGCTCGACACGCCCTACGCGCAGGCCCGGGCGTGGGTCGACGACGCCGTCGCGAGGGCGCAGGTCACCCCGGACGTCTTCGAGCCGCTGGCGATCTCGGTGGCCACCGTCGACGGCGACGGGCGGCCCAACGTGCGCACCGTGCTGATGCGCTTCCTCGACGAGCGCGGGCCCGGCTTCGTCACCGCCCTGACGTCGGCCAAGGGGCGCGAGCTCACCAGGACGTCCGCGGTCGCGGCAGCCCTGACCTGGCCGGCCATGTACCGCGCGATCCGGTTCCGCGGCACGGCGGTGGAGGTGTCGCGCGAGGAGGTCGAGCAGTACTTCGACTCGCGCCCGTGGGCGTCGCGCATCTCGGCGTGGGCCTCGCGGCAGTCCGAGCCGATCGGCTCGCGGGCCGAGCTCGAGGCGCAGTACGCCGCCCGGGCGGCGGCCTTCCCCGACCACGGCGACCCGGACGACGTGCCGGTGCCCGACTTCTGGGGGGGCTTCCGGATCGTGCCCGACGAGGTGGAGTTCTGGGCCGGCCGGCGCAACCGGCTGCACGACCGGCTCGTCTTCACCCGGGTCGACCAGGGCGACCTCGGCGACGCCGCCTCGTGGGAGGTCCACCGCCGCCAGCCCTGACGGCATCCGTGAGAAGCAGCCGGATGCCGTGCGCCCGGGTCAGGGCTCCCGGTGCACCTTGTGTGGCGCGGCCTGGACGCGGGGCTTGACCACGAGCAGGTCGATGTTGACGTGCGCCGGGCGGGTCGCCATCCAGACGATGGCGTCCGCGACGTCCTCGGCGACCAACGGGTTCGGCACTCCGGCGTAGACGGCGTCGGCGCGCTCGCGGTCGCCGGCGAACCGGGTCAGCGAGAACTCGTCGGTGCGCACCATCCCGGGCGCGACGAGGGTGATCCGCACCGGCTGGTCGACCAGCTCCAGGCGCAGCGTCTCGGTCATCACGTGCACGCCGTGCTTGGCCACCGTGTAGCCGCCGCCGCCCTCGTAGGCGAGGAAGCCGGCGATCGAGCCGACGTTGACGACGACCCCCTCGCCGTCGGCGGCGACCAGCGCCGCCAGCAGCGCCTTGGTCACCCGCAGCGTGCCGAGCACGTTGGTCTCGTACATCTGCTGCCACAGCTCGACGTCCGCCCGGGCCACCGGTTCGAGGCCGAGCGCACCGCCGGCGTTGTTGACGAGCACGTGCACCCGGTCGCCGGCGGCCGCCACGAGCCGGGCGACGTCGTCGTCGCGGGTGACGTCGCACGCCACGGCCACCCCGCCGATCTCGGCGGCCAG
>DASSQL010000505.1:0-16318 GCA_035702525.1 Ornithinibacter sp.
CCCGTCCCGACCTTCGCCTTCGTCAACGGTGCGGCCATGGGTGGCGGCGTCGAGATCGCCCTCGCGTGCGACTACCGCACCGTCTCGTACGGCGTGCCCGCATTCGCCCTGCCGGAGACCTTCCTCGGCCTGGTGCCCGGCTGGGGCGGCTGCTTCCTGCTGCCGAACCTCATCGGCGCCGCTGACGCGCTCACGGTGATCATCGAGAACCCGTTGTCGCAGAACAGGATGCTCAAGGCCAAGGAGGTCGCGGCGCTCGGCGTCGCCGACATCCTGCTCGAGCCCGCCGACTTCCTCGAGGACTCGCTGCGCTGGGCCGCCGCCGTCGTCGCCGGCGCAGTCACCGTCCAGCGCCGCGAGGTCGACCACGACGAGGCCGCCTGGGATGCCGCCTGCGACGCGGCGAAGAAGGTCGTGCTCGCCAAGACCGGCGGCCGCGCCCCGGGCGCACTGCGTGCGGTCGAGCTGGTGCGCGCCGCGCGCACCGCGACCCGCGACGACGCCTTCGCCGCCGAGGATGCCGCGCTCGGCGACCTGATCATGACCGACGAGCTGCGCGCCGGGCTGTACGCGTTCGACCTGGTGCAGAAGCGGGCCAAGCGCCCCGCCGGTGCACCGGACAAGTCGCTCGCCCGACCGGTCACCAAGGTCGGCATCGTCGGTGCCGGCCTGATGGCCAGCCAGCTGGCGCTGCTGTTCGCCCGCCGGCTCGGGGTGCCGGTCGTGCTGACCGACCTCGACGAGGAGCGCGTGGCCAAGGGCGTCGGCTGGGTGCACGGCGAGATCGCCGGCCTGCTCGCGAAGCGCCGGCTCTCCCCCGACAAGGCGTCGTTCCTCACCGGTCTGGTCACCGGGTCGACGAGCAAGGACGGCTTCGCCGACGCCGACTTCGTCATCGAGGCGGTCTTCGAGGAGATGGCCGTCAAGCAGCAGGTGTTCGCCGAGGTCGAGGCCGTCGTCTCACCCGAGTGCGTGCTGGCGACCAACACGTCGTCGCTGTCGATCACCGAGATGGCGAGCCGGCTCGAGCACCCGGAGCGGGTCGTGGGCTTCCACTTCTTCAACCCGGTCGCCGTGATGCCGCTGCTCGAGATCATCCCCGGCGAGGCCACCGACGACGCGGCCCTGGCCACGGCGTTCGCCACCGGCCGCACCCTGGGCAAGACGACGATCCGGGTCAAGGACACGGCATCCTTCGTCGTGAACCGGCTGCTCGGCCGCTTCATGGGCGAGTTCTCGCGGATCGTCGACGAGGGCACCCCGGTGCCCGTCGCCGACCGGGCCGTCGCCGGCCTGGCGCCGATGCCCCCGTTCGTGCTGCTCGGGCTGGTCGGCCCGGCGATCGCGCTGCACAACAACGAGACGCTGCACCGGGCGTTCGGCGACCGCTACTACGTCTCGCCGAGCCTGCGCCGCCTGGTCGAGGCCGGCAAGCGCGGCTACTACGCGATGGAGGGCGGCCGCCCGCTTCCCGACCCCGAGGTGCTGGCCCTGGCCGAGACGCCGGAGCACCCGGTCGAGCTGACCGCCGAGCAGGCGCGCGAACGCATCCTCGGCGTGCTCGCCGAGGAGGTCGGCCGGATGCTGTCCGAGGGCGTCGTCGCGGCGCCGATGGACATCGACCTGGCCATGATCACCGGCGCGGGCTTCCAGTTCTGGAACGGCGGGTTGTGCCCGCTGCTGGACCGCGAGGGGGTCTCCGAGCGCGTGCTCGGCCGCCGCCTGCTGCCCGCCGGAGTGGCCAGCGTCCCCGCCTGAGCCCCGCCTGACCGACGACCCGCCCACCGGACCGCGCTCCGGTGGGCGGGTCGTGCTTTCCCCATTTATCTCACAGGTGATATACCCTCGACCGGTGACTCCCACCACCACGTCCGACACGTACCTGACCCGGATCGGCACCCTGATCCGGGACGCCCGACGCCACCAGGGCCTGACCCAGAGCGAGCTCGCCGACCTCCTCGGCACCAGCCAGAGCGCGGTCGCCCGGATCGAGCAGGGCAAGCAGAACCTCTCCCTGGAGATGCTCGCCCGGGTCGGTGAGAAGCTCGACAGCGAGTTCGTCTCGCTCGGCCACAGCGGCCCCCAGCACCTGCGGATCGTCGGCGGGCGCAAGCTCTCCGGCTCGATCCCGGTCAAGACCAGCAAGAACGCCGCGGTCGCCCTGCTCTGCGCCAGCCTGCTCAACAAGGGCCGCACCACGCTGCGCAGCCTGGCCCGCATCGAGGAGGTCAACCGGATCATCGAGGTGCTCACCTCGATCGGGGTCCGGGTGCGCTGGCTACCCGACAGCAACGACCTCGAGATCGTGCCCCCGGCCAAGCTCGACCTCGCGAGCATCGACATCGACGCCGCCCGCCGCACCCGCACCGTCATCATGTTCTTCGGCCCGCTCCTGCACGAGCTCGCGAGCTTCCAGCTGCCGTATGCCGGTGGCTGCGACCTCGGCACCCGAACCATCGAGCCGCACCTGTCGGCGCTCAAGGCCTTCGGCCTCGACGTCGCCGCCACCCACGGCTTCTACGAGGCGACGGTCGACCACGACCGCGGGCCCACCCGCGCCATCGTGCTGACCGAGCGCGGCGACACGGTCACCGAGAACGTGCTGCTCGCCGCGGCCCGCCACCCCGGCACGACGATCATCCGCAACGCCTCGCCCAACTACATGGTCCAGGACCTCTGCTTCTTCCTGCAGGCGCTGGGCGTGCGGATCGAGGGCATCGGCACCACCACGCTGAGCGTCACCGGCGTGCGCGACATCGACATGGACATCGAGTACTACCCCTCCGAGGACCCGATCGAGGCGATGAGCCTGATCGCGGCCGCGGTCGTCACCGAGTCGACGATCACCATCGAGCGGGTGCCGATCGAGTTCCTCGAGATCGAGCTGGCCACGCTGGAGGAGATGGGCCTGAAGTTCGACATCACGCAGGAGTACAAGGCGAGGAACGGGCACACCCGCCTGCTCGACCTCACGATCCACCCCGGACCGCTCAAGGCCCCCGTCGACAAGATCGCCCCGATGCCGTTCCCGGGCCTGAACATCGACAACCTGCCGTTCTTCGCCCTGATCGCGGCGTGCGCCGACGGCACGACGATGATCCACGACTGGGTCTACGAGAACCGCGCGATCTACCTCACCGAGCTGACCAAGGTCGGCGGCCAGGTGCAGCTGCTCGACCCGCACCGGGTGATGATCACCGGCCCGACGCCGAAGTGGCGGGCCGCCGAGGTGATGTGCCCGCCGGCGCTGCGCCCGGGCGTGGTCATCCTGCTCGCGATGCTCGCCGCCCCGGGCACCTCGGTGCTGCGCAACGTCTACGTCATCAACCGCGGCTACGAGGACCTCGCGGAACGGCTCAACGCGCTCGGTGCGACGATCGAGACCTTCCGCGACATCTGACCGGCGTCCGGCCGCCGATCGCCTGCACCCACCGGAGGCACCGTGGCCGTCGTCGCGCACCCGGGCCCGTAATCCCCTCCTGACAGCCTCGGCTGGTAGGACTGTGGGCGAGGTGATGACCGGCGTGACCCAGGCTCCTGACGACCCGGCGCCGACCCGATCAGGGCGGCACCGGCCGGCACAGCGCGCCGCCAGCGCGCCCCTGCCCCCGCGCCACCCTCCCCTGCCGGGCGCCGCGCTGGTCACCTTCGTGGTGCTCGCCTTCCTGTTCTCGTGGTCGTGGTGGGTGCCGATGGCGGTTCGCGGGCAGGTCGTGCGCCCCGGCGAAGGCTGGCCCACGCACCTGCCCGGCCTGATGGGCCCCGCCTTCGCCGCGGTCGTCGTGACCCTGGGCTGGCAGGGCACCTCGGCCCTGCGCGACCTCGGCCGCCGCGCGGTGCGCTGGCGCGGTGTCGGCCGCTGGTGGTGGTCGGTGCCGGCCGTCCTCGTCCTGGGCGTCGTCGCGGTGGCCGTCTCGGCGGCCACCGGCACCCCGGTCGACCTCGGCGGGCTCGCGGAGTACAGCGGGGCGCCGGCCATCTCGGCCGTCGTGCTCATCGGCTACGTGCTGGTCGTCAACGGCTACGGCGAGGAGCTCGGCTGGCGGGGCCTGCTCGCCGACGGGCTGGTCGACCGGGTCGGCGAGGCGCGGGCGGCGCTGATCGTCACCGTGGTGTGGGCGACCTGGCACCTGCCGCTGTTCTGGGTCGTCGAGAGCTTCCGGTCGATGGGCTGGATGACGATCGGGTGGGTGCTGGGGCTGCTCGCGGGGTCGGTCGTGCTCACCCGGCTCTACGTCGGGTCCGGCCGCAGCGTGCTGCTGGTCGCCCTGTGGCACACGGCGTTCAACTTCACCAGCGCGACCACGGCCACCCAGGGCCTGTCGGCCGCCATCACGTCGACGGCCGTCGTGGTCGCCGCGGTGGTCGTGCTGGTGCGCGCGCGCAGCCGCGACCGCGCCGCCCGAGCAGTGCTGCGCGCCCGGTCCCGTGCGGAGAGTGCCGGCGCCGGGCGCGCCGGCTGAGACGACACCTCCGACCCCCAAGCGTGTGCCCCGACCACATAGGGTCACGCGGCCGGCCTTCGTACCGTGGGCGCCATGCTCGTCCTCGTCACCGGCGCCGCCAGCGGCATCGGCGCAGCCATGGTCCGCCGCTTCGTCGAGGACGGCGCCGACGTCTGCGCCCTCGACCTCGACGGCGAGGCGCTCGACACGATGCGCGCCGCGCTGAAGGACGACGGGCTGGATGCCGGTCGCGTCGAGCCGTTCGTAGCGGACCTGGCCGCCCCCGATGCCGCTGCTGGGTTGCCCACCGCCGTCGACGTGCTCGTCAACAACGCGGGTATCCAGCACGTGAGCCCGGTGCACGAGTTCCCGACCGAGGTCTTCGAGCGGATCCACCGGGTGATGCTGCTGGCTCCGTTCCAGCTCGCCCGGCACGTGCTGCCGCACATGTACACGACCGGCTGGGGCCGGGTCGTCAACGTGTCGAGCGTGCACGGGCTGCGGGCCAGCCCGTTCAAGTCGGCCTACGTCAGCGCCAAGCACGGCCTCGAGGGGCTGAGCAAGGTGATCGCCCTCGAGGGGGCCGAGCACGGGGTCACGAGCAACTGCATCAACCCCGCCTACGTGCGGACCCCGCTGGTGGAGAGGCAGATCGCCGACCAGGCGAAGGCGCACGGCATCCCCGAGTCGGAGGTCGTCGAGACCGTCATGCTGGCGCCGATGGCCCGCAAGCGGCTCATCGAGCCGTCGGAGGTCGCGGCGTTCGCGAGCTTCCTCTGCACGTCCGACGCCGACTCGATCACCGGGGCCTCCCTCACCATGGACGGCGGCTGGACGGCCCACTGAGGACGCCGGCTCGATGGTGGTGTGCGCCATCGGGAGGGTTGGCGCGCATCAGGCGCGGCGCGCCACCCAGAGCTCCTCGGCCGGCCAACGGCCCGCCCAGTGCGACGAGACGATCTCGTAGAACGGGTGGTCGGTGCGGTCGGCCGGAGCGAACAGCTCGTGCAGCGCCTCGACGACGAACCCCGACGCGCGCAGCAGGCGCACCCAGTCACCGTGCGACGGGTGGAACTCCACGCCGCCGCCGGGCCACCGCACCCGGTACGCGTCGGCATACCCGCGCAGCAGCGCCTCCTCCGCCACGCCCTCGTCGGGCGGCACGCACAGGGACGACAGGTGGCTGTTGGTGAGGAAGACCAGGCGGCCGCCGGGGCTCAGCACCCGGGAGACCTCCGGCAGCCAGCGCTCGGGGTCGCACCACGCCGCGGCGCCGTGCTCGCTCACCACGAGGTCGACGCATCCGTCGGCCAGCGGCAGCCGCTCACCGTCGCACTGCAGCAGCGGGAACACCGGGCCGAGCCGGCGCTGCAACCGGCGGGCCGTGGCCAGCTGCTCCCCCGAGAGGTCGACCGCCACCGGCCGGGCACCGCGCCGCGCCAGCCAGGCCGAGACGTAGGCCGAGCCACAGGCCAGCTCGAGCACGTCGAGCCCGGCGACGTCACCGAGCACCCCCAGCTCGCTCTCGGGGACGGCGAACAGTCCCCACACGGCATCCGGTCGGGCCCACAGCTCGTCGGCGGCGGCATCGGTGAAGCGCTCGTTGACCACCGCCCACAGCGCCCGGTTCAGGGCCACCTCGTCGGCACGGGAGTCGGTCACGGGCCCCATGCTAGGCGCGGCGGCGGGTGAGGCTCAGCGCCTCCGACGTCGCGCGGCCGCAGCCCGGGCGAGCAGGTCGCGTGCGGTGCCCCAGATGCCGTGCCGGAACAGCAGCACGATGACGATGAAGATCGTGCCGGTCACGATGCCGACACCGTTGAAGCCGCTCGACGCCATCCGGTCCTCGAGCAGCACCACGACACCCGCACCGATCGGGCCACCCCAGAAGGTGCCGATGCCGCCGAGCACGGTGATCAGCACGACCTTGCCCGAGGTGGTCCACGACAGCTCCTGGAGCGACGAGAACCCGTGGCTGGCGGCGAACACCCCGCCGGCGAGTCCGGCCACTCCGGCGGAGATGACGAAGGCCATCACCTTGTAGCGGTCGACGTCGTAGCCCAGGGCGCGGGCCCGAGCCGGGTTGTCGCGCACCGCCACCAGCACCCGGCCGAACGGCGAGTGCACCACCCGCCAGGCGATGGCCACGCCGACCAGCACGATGGGTGCGGCTGCGTAGTAGAAGTAGAACGGGTCGGTCTCGATGCCGGTGATGCCGAAGAACGACTTCGGGATGCCCTGCAGGCCGTCCTCACCGCCGGTGACCGCGCGCCACTGGTTGGCCAGGAAGTACAGCATCTGGGCGAAGGCGAGGGTCACCATCGCGAAGTAGATGCCGGCCCGGCGAACGGCGAGGTACCCGGTGGGCACGGCCAGCAGCATCGCAACAACCGCCCCGGCGACGATCGCGACCGGGAACGGCATCCCGGTGTGGATGGCGACCAGCCCGGTGGCGTAGGCCGACGCACCCCAGAACGCGGCGTGCCCGAACGAGAGCAGGCCGGTGAACCCGAGCAGCAGGTCGACCGAGATCGCGAACAGGCCCCACGCGAGGATGTCCATCGCCACCGGCGGGTAGACCATCCACGGCAGTGCCACGACGACCACCAGGCCGACGAGGAGCATGGCGGCGCGCGCGAGTGGGCGCTCGGCGAAGCGCACGGGCTCGGCCGGGAGGTCGACGTGGTGGGCGCGGGTCAGCTCGTCGGTGCTCATGCGGTGTCCTCACGTCCGAAGAGTCCTGCGGGCCGCACGAGGATCACGGCGGCCATCAGGACGAAGATCAGCACCTGCGCCAGCGCGGGCACGTAGGCCTGGCCGTACGCCTCGACGAGGCCGACCAGGAAGCCGGCGACGACGGCGCCCATGATCGAGCCGAGGCCGCCGATCACCACGACGGCGAACAGGATGATGATGAAGTTCGAGCCCATGTCGGCGGTCACCGCCCGGAACGGCGCGGCGAGCACGCCCGCGAGCCCGGCCAGGGCGATGCCGAAGCCGAACACCGGTGTGACCCAACGGCCCACGTTGATGCCGAGGGCCCGGGTGCGCTCGGCGTCCTCGGTGGCGGCGCGCACGATCATGCCGACGCGGGTGCGGGTGATGACCAGCCAGACGAGCACGCAGACCAGTAGCGAGAAGGCCGCTGCGAAGACCTGGTAGGTGGACAGGCTCACCCCGGCCACCTCGATCCGCCCGGCGAGCAGCGGGGGCGGCTCGTACGGCATCCCGCTGACGCCGTAGCGGCGCTTGACCAGGTCGACGAGCACGAGGGTGAGCCCGAAGGTGAGCAGGAAGTTGTAGAGCGGGTCGAGCCCCACCAGCCAGTGCACCAGGGCCCGTTCGATGAAGACCCCGAACGCGAACATCACGATGGGGATGATCACCAGCGCCGCCCAGAACCCGATGCCGAGCTCGTTCAGCAGCAGCGCCGTCAGGACCGCGCCGAGCATGTAGCACGCGCCGTGGCTGAAGTTGACGACGCCGAGCACGCCGAAGATGACCGCGAGGCCCAGGGCCGCGAGGGCGTAGAAGCCTCCCGCGGCCAGGCCTTGCAGCGTGTACTGGATGAAGGGCCCCATGTGGCGTGCCGTTCCTGTCAGTGGTGGTTGTTCCAGGTGAGCAGGGCCGGGGTCACATCGTGCAGGTGCCGTCGACCGGCTTGAACGCCTCGGCCGCGGGGATGGTCTTGATGACCTTCTGCAGGTCCCACTCCTCGGTGACCTCGTCCTTGGACTTGACCTGGTTGAGGTAGGCGTCGTGGATGACGTTGTGGTCGGCCTTGCGGATCTCGCCGTTGCGCAGGAAGACGTCGTTGATCTTCTTGCCCTCGAGGTTGGCGACGACCTTGTCGGCGTCGTCGGTGCCGGTGGCCTGGACGGCCTCGAGGTAGTTCATCGCGGCCGAGTAGTTCGCCGCGTGGGCGAAGGTCGGGCGGGTCTTGGTCTTGGCCGAGAACCGATCGGCGAAGGCGCGGTTCTGCTCGTCGAAGTTCCAGTACCAGGAGTCGGTGAACTGGGTGCCCTCGAACTGGTCGACACCGAGCGAGTGGATGTCGGTGATGAAGAGCAGGCCCACGGCCAGCTGGGTCTTGCCCTTGAGCCCGGACTGGTTGAACTGCTTGACGAAGTTGATCAGGTCTCCACCCGCGTGCATCGAGCCGATGACGTCGGGCTGGTCGGCGGCGGCCTTGGTGATGAACGTGGCGAAGTTGTCGTTCGGGAACGGCGTCGGGATGGTCTGCCCGACGGTGCCGCCGGCCTTGGTGACCTGGTCGGTGAACGACTTCTGCATGTCCTGGCCGAAGGCGTAGTCGGGGTAGACGAGGTTCCACTTCTTGCCGCCACCCTCGGTGATGGTGGCGCCGGTGCCGTGCGCCAGCATCCAGGTGTCGTAGGCGTAGTGGAACGTGTACTTGTTGCACTGGGCGCCGGTGAGGGCGGTCGAGCCGGCACCGATGTCGATGAACAGCTTCTTCTTCGCCTTGGCCACACCGGCCACGGCCAGCGCGGCCGACGACGTGGGCACGTCGAGGATGATGTCGGCCTTCTGCCGGTCGTACATCTCCTGGGCCTTGGTGTTGGCGATGTCCGGCTTGTTCTGGTGGTCGGCGGTGACGATCTCGATGGTCTTGGCAACGGCCTTGTCGCCGTACTTCTTCGTGTAGTCCTCGACGGCCATCTCGACGGCGACCTTGCTGTTCGGGCCGGAGAGGTCCTTGTAGATGCCGGACTGGTCGTTGAGCACCCCGAGCACCACCTTGTCGTCGGTGAGCGCTCCGCCCCCGGCTGCGGGGCCACCGCCACCGCATGCGGACAGGAGGAGTCCGGCGCCGACGGCGCCGGCGGTCAGGGCGAGGGACGTGCTGCGGGTCATGCGGTCTCCCAGGGTGCGGTGGTGCGGTGGACGGGTGGTGTGCGAGTGGTGGTCATGGGTTCGGGTCACATCCCGAGGTGGTCGAGCAGCTCCTCGCGGCGGGCGCGGAACTCGTCGTTGTCGAGCGACTCGACGACCCGGCCCTGGGCCAGCAGGTGGTGGCGGTCGGCCACCGTGGCCGCGAAGGTGACGTTCTGCTCAACGAGGAGCACCGAGGTGCCCTGCGCCTTGATGGTGCGGATGATCTCGCCGATCCGCTGCACGATGACCGGGGCGAGCCCCTCGCTCGGCTCGTCGAGCAGCAGCAGGGTGGCGCCGCTGCGCAGCACCCGCGCCATCGCGAGCATCTGCTGCTCGCCACCGGACAGGCGGGTGCCGGGGAAGTCGGCGCGCTCGCGCAGCACCGGGAACTCTGCGTAGACCTGCTCGAGCGACCAGGCCGACTCGGGCCGGGTCACCGGCGGGAGCAGCAGGTTCTCCTCGACCGACAGCGAGGCGTAGATGCCGCGGTCGTCGGGGACCCAGCCCAGGCCGCGGCGGGCGCGGGCGTCGGGGACCAGGCGGGTCACGTCGTCGCCGTCGAGCAGCACGGACCCGGTGGAGTGCCGGTGCAGGCCCATGACCGAGCGCAGCAGCGTGGTCTTGCCGGCGCCGTTGCGCCCGACCAGGGTGACGACCTCGCCGTGGCCGACGGTGAGGTCGACGTCGCGCAGGGCCTGCGCCTCGCCGTACCAGGCGGACAGCCCGCGCACCTCGAGGCGGTGGGTCGACTCAGCCACCGTGCTCACCACCCTCGGTACCCAGGTAGGCCGTGATGACCCGTTCGTCGGTGCGCACCTGCTCGTAGGGGCCCTCGGCGAGCACGGCACCGGACTGCAGCACGGTCACCCGGTCGGCGAGCGAGCCCACGACGTGCATGTTGTGGTCGACGAGCACGACGGTGCGCCCACTGGCGACCCGCTTGACCAGCGCGATGGTGCGGTCGACGTCCTCGACCCCCATGCCGGCGGTCGGCTCGTCGAGCAGCAGCAGCCGGGGGTCGAGCGCGAGGGCCAGGGCCAGCTCGAGGGCACGCTTCTGGCCGTACGCGAGCGAGCCGGCGAGCACGCCGGCCCGGTCGGCGAGCCCGACCTGCTCGAGCAGGTCCATGGCCCGGGGGCGGAACCGGCGCATCTGCCGCTGCGACCGCCAGAACCGGTAGCCGAGCCCGGTCGGTGAGGCGAGGGCGAGCTCGACGTGGTCGACCAGGGACATCTGGTCGAACAGGCTGGTGATCTGGAACGAGCGGGCCACGCCGAGGTGCACGATCTGTTCCGAGCTGAGCCCGGTGATGTCGCGGTCGCCGAGGTGGATCGTGCCCGAGGTGGGCGTGAGGAACCCGGTCAGCAGGTTGAACAGGGTGGTCTTGCCGGCGCCGTTCGGGCCGACCAGGGCGTGCACGCTGCCCTCCCTGACGTCGAGGTCGACGCCCTGCACGGCGGCGAAGCCGCGGAACTCCTTGGTCAGCGCCCGGGTGCGCAGGAGCGTGGTCGAGGGCGCCGCGTTCTGGGGCACGGGTGCCGTCTGCGTGCTGCTCTGCACGGACTGCCTCCACGGTCGTCGGGGATCACTTCGGGGGTCGAACGAAGGCAGACACTAGGGGCGGATGACGGGCCAGATGGTGTTGCGAACCACCACATCCGGGGTGGATCGCTGGGCTCGGCCCACACATGCCCTCCGGCTACGCTGACCGGCATGGCGACGACGACCCACGAGGCACGGCTGCTCGAGCTGCTCGCGGCCGGCGCCTCGGCCGCGGACATCGCGGCGGTCGACACCGACCCGGTGCTGCGCGACCTCGCACTGCAGGTCAGGGCCGTCACCGACCTGCGCCGGCGCCGCGAGCAGGAGCTCGAGGCCCTGGTCGAGACCGCCCAGGACCTCGCCACCATGGACGACCCGGCCCTCGTGCTCGAGGCGATCGTGCTGCGGGCCCGCACCCTGCTCGGCACCGACCTGTCGTACCTGACGCTCTACGACCCCGCCGCCGGCGACACCTTCATGCGGGCCACGGCCGGCTCGGTGTCGAGCGCCTTCCAGCAGGTGCGCCTCGAGCTGGGCGCCGGGCTCGGCGGCCTGGCGGCGTCCACCCACCGGCCGTACTGGACGGCCGACTACTTCGCCGACGACCGCTTCCGGCACACCTCCCCCATCGACACCGCCGTCGGCGACGAGGGCATCGTCGCGATCTGCGGCACCCCGCTGCTCGTCAAGGACGAGTTCGTCGGTGTGCTCTTCGCCGCCAACCGCTCACCGCGCACCTTCACGCCCGACGAGGTGGCCCTGCTCGGCTCCCTGGCCGCCCTCGCCGCGGTCTCGCTGGTGCAGGTGGGTGCCCTCGACACGGTGCGCCGCCACACCGAGGGTCTCGAGCGTGCGGCCGCAGCGCACGACCGGTTCGCCGGCATCGTGCTGCGCGGCGGCGGCGTCGGCGAGATCACCGAGGCCCTGCACAGCCTGCTCGGGGTCTGGGTCGTGCTCGTCGACGACGAGGGCGTCGAGCGCAGCGCCGCCGGCCCGGTGCCCGAGGTGCCGGGCGAGGCGGCCGCGTCCGCCGCAGCCGTCGCGCGACGCCACCCGTACGCGGTCGACGCCCCGCTCGACACGGCGGGCCGGCTGATCCGCACCGGCGACCGCTGGGTGGTGCCGGTCTCCGCTGTCGACCTGCCCCTCGGCCAGCTGGTCGTCGGTGGCCCGGTCGACCTCGACGAGGCCGACCGACGCACCGTCGAACGGGCAGCTGTGGTCACCGCGCTGGTGCTGCTCGGTGAGCGCCAACGTGCCGACGCCCAGCTGCAGGTGCGCACCGACCTCGTCGCTGACCTCCTCTCCGGACGTGCCGACCTGCGAGCCGTCGTGGGGGCCGCTCGCACCCTGGGGGTCGACCTGCGCTCACCGTGCTGCCTGCTCGTCGCCACCGCACCGGATGCCGCGACGTCACGCCGCTCGCTCGTGATGTCGGTGACGGCCGCGCTCGGTGGCGCGGCCCTGGTCGCCGAGCACCGCGGCGAGGTCGTCGCCATCGTGCAGCGCGACGACGCGTCGGCCGCCGCTGTCGAGCTCGCCCAGCGGATGTCCGCGTCGAGCCGGCTCACCGTCGGCGGCTCCGGGCCGGTTCCCGGGCCACGAGCGCTGCCGGACGCCTACCGCGAGGCGCGGCGCACGGCATCCGCGCTGGCGGCGTTGGGACGCACCGGGTGCGGCGGGAGCGCGGCAGACCTCGGGTTCGCCGGGCTGATCGTGGGGTCCGACCCCGAGGTGCGCGACTTCGTCCGCTCGGTGCTCGGACCGCTGCTCGACTACGACAGCCAGCGGGGTGCCGACCTCGTGCGCACCACCGAGGCCTATTTCCAGGCCGGCTCGAGCCCGCGGCACGCGGCGGCGACGCTGCACGTGCACGTCAACACCGTGGCCCAGCGGTTGCACCGGATCGGTGAGCTGCTCGGCACCGACTGGCAGGACCCGAACCGCGCGCTGCAGATCCAGCTCGCGCTGCACCTGCGCCACCTCACCGGCTGAGGACGGCCTCCTGCACCCTGCGCTCGTCGTCGTCGGACAGGCCCGCGCGCCGCGGCACCGTGCGCGTCTCCTCGAAGGCCAGGGTGTCGCGCAGGGTCTCCTCGAGCGGTCGGGTGACCAGCCCGGCGGCCCGGGCGCGCGCGGTGTCGAGGGTCGCGAAGCCGCGCCACTCGGCGTCGTCGATCCACAGCGGCAGGGAGGCCGGACCCATCCAGGCGCCCACCTCGAGGTCGGCGAGCCGCTCGCGGTCGACCGGCAGCAGCGCGGCCGTCGAGCCCGACACCTGCGCGGCGACCTCGAGCACCTCACCCAGCGAGGTCGTGGGGCCGGTGGCGTTGAAGGCGCCGTCGAGCCGTTGCTCGGCCGCGGTGACCAGCCAGGCCGCGAGGTCGCGGACGTCGATGATCGCGCACGGGAAGTCGAGCTCGTCGGGCACGACGACGTGGCTGCCCACCGGGTGGGCGAACCGCCACGGCCAGTAACCGGTGCGGCCCGACCAGTCGCCGGGGCCGCCGATCAGGCCGGAGCGCACGATCGTCGCCGTGCCCCCGGCATCACGGACTGCGTTCTCGCAGGCCACTTTCGCCTCGCCGTAGACCTCCATGTCGGTCATCAGGTCGTCATCGAGCGGGCCGCGCAGCGGAGAGCTCTCGGGTTGCTCGAGGGCGTCGAACCGGGCGTAGACGTTGCCGGTCGACACCAGCACCCGGTGCGGCGTGCTGAGGTCGCGCACCGCGCGGCGGGCGTGGCCCGGATGCCGGGTCACGTCGACGACGGCATCCCAGGTCTCGCTCGCCACGGCACCGAGCCCGTCGTCGAGGTCGCGGTCGCCCGTGACGAAGGTGGCACCGGGTGGCGGGTCGTCACTCCCCCGGGCCAGACAGGTGACCTCGTGGCCGCGGCGCAGCGCCTCCAGAGCGACCGTGCGACCGAGCCAGGCGGTTCCCCCGAGCACCAGCATCCTCATCGGGCCAGCCAACCGTCACCGGCGCCCCGGGTCCAGCCGGTTCGCCACGGGCGTAGCCGTCAAACGCGCCGTCACACGGGACACCGGTTTCGTGGTGTCACCGGCCGGCGACGAGCGCCGGCCGACCAGAGAGGACACACCACACATGGCACTGTTCATGGACTCCCACACCATCGAGGGCGGCGTCGCCGCGAGTGACGTCGCGGCCGCCCACGAGGCCGACCTCGCCACCCAGGGGCCCCACGGCGTCAGCTACCTGCGCTACTGGGTCGACGAGAGCGCCGGCAAGATCTTCTGCCTCGTCGAGGCGCCGGACGCCGAAGCGGCCAACACGGTGCACCGCGAGGCCCACGACCTGGTGGCCGAGGAGATCTTCAGCGTCAGCGAGCACTCCTGAGCCCGGTGACGACGCTCCACGACCACGGGTCCGAGCCGGGCGGCACACGTGCCGCCCGGCTCGGCCTGTGCCACGCTGACCGGATGACGGTCCGGGTGGCCAGCGACGCACGGCGAGCCGGTGCCCCCGGCCTGGTGGTGCGGCTGCTCGGCCGACCCGGCATCGAGCGCCCCGGTGACGAGCCCTACCGGCTGCGCAGCCGCAAGAGCTGGGCGCTGCTGACCTACCTGCTGCTGACCGAGCGCCCCACGAGCAGGGCCCGTCTGGCCGAGCTGCTGTTCGCCGAGGCGGACGACCCGCTGCGCGCCCTGCGCTGGAGCCTGGCCGAGATCCGCCGAGCGCTGGCCGACGACGGCACCATCGAGGGTGACCCGGTCGTGCTGACCCTCGCGGACGACGTGCTGGTCGACGTCATCGCCCTGACGCACGGCTCGTGGGTGGAGGCGGTGGAGGTGGCCGGCCACGGCGAGCTGCTCGAGGGCCCGGTGCTGCGCGGGGCGCCGGCGTTCGACTCGTGGCTGCTCTCCGAGCGCCGGCGGTTCGAGTCGACGACCGAGTCGGTGCTGCACGAGGCCGCGCTCGGGCTGCTGGCCCGCGGCGAGCTCGACCGGGCCCGCGGCTTCGCGCTGCGCGCATCGGCGATGAGCCCGCTCGACGAGAACCACCAGGCACTCGTCATCCGGCTGTACCGCCTCACCGGCGACGACGACGCCGCCGAGCGCCAGTACCGGGCGTTCGCCGCGCTGCTCGACGACGAGCTCGGGGTCTCACCGGGCACCGCGGTCGAGGCGGCCCGGCACGAGCGGCCGCGCGCGACCGTCGAGGTCACCACCGACCGCGCGGTCGAGGCGGTCATCGAGGCGGGGGCGGCGGCCATCGCGGCCGGGGCGACCGACCCCGGCATCACCTCCCTGCGCAGCGCGGTCCCGCTGGCCGATGCCGCCGGGGCGACGCACCTGCGGGTGGAGGCCCGCCTCGCCCTGGCCGAGGCGCTGATCCACTCGGTGCGGGGCCAGGACGAGGAGGGGCAGGCGCACCTGCACGAGGTCGACCGGCTGGCCCTGGCCGACGGCGACCTCGTGACGGTGGCCCGGGCGCGTGCCGAGCTGGGCTACGTCGACTTCCTGCGGGCGCGCTACGACCGCGCCGAACGGTGGCTGACGGACGCCATGGAGCTCGCTCAGGACGCACCCACCGTGCTGGCGAGGGCCGCGACCTACCTCGGGTCGGTGCACAGCGACTGCGGCAGCTATTCGCGCGCCGTCGCCCTGCTCGACGGCGCCGGTCGGCTGGCCCATGCGGTCGAGGACCTGCGACTCGAGGCGTACGCCCTCACGATGCGGGCGCGGGTCGACCTCGTGCGCGGAGAGCTGGACCCGGCCGCGGACCGGCTCGCCGGGGCCGTCGACCTGACCGAGCGGAGTCACTGGCTGTCGTTCCTGCCCTGGCCGCAGGCCCTGCAGGGCGAGGTGCTGCTCGCGCGCGGCGAGCCCCGGCTCGCGGCCGAGACCTTCGAACGCGCCTTCGCCCGCGCGTGTCACCTCGCGGACCCGTGCTGGGAGGGCATGGCGGCGCGCGGGCTCGCCCTCGTCGCCGAGACCGCCGGCCGGACGGACGAGGCCTTCCGCACGCTGCTCGACGCCCGAGCCCGCAATGCCCGGGTGAGCGACTCCTACGTCTGGCTCGACGTCCACATCCTCGACGCGCTGTGCACGCTGGGACTCACCCACGCGCACCCGGAGACCGCGCACTGGGTGACCACCATGCGTGAGCAGGCCTCGCGGACCGGGATGCGCGAGCTCACCGTGCGCGCCCTGCTCCACGCGGCCGCCCTCGGGGATGCCGGGGACGCGGCCGCGGCCGCCCTGCTCGCCGCCGAGGTCGACAACGACCAGCTGTCGTCCCTGTTCCCCTGACCGAGCCGAGGCGTCGAGCGCACGCGCCCCCCGACCGAGTCGCCCCACCACCAGTCCGGCCCACCAGTCCCCTCACCACCAGTCCGGCCCCACCACCAGTCCGGCCCCACCACCAGTCCCGCCCCACCACGAGTCCGGCGCCCCCGTCCCCTCACCCCCC